>NZ_CP076718.1:855757-1130682 GCF_011682235.2 Rhodocaloribacter litoris
CCCCGCCCCGCCCTCACCCTCCGGCTCTACGGGCCGGGACGGCAGGGACAGACCGTCAACCCCGCCGCCCTGGGGACCCGCCTGGACGTCCGTGGATAGCTCTCGAAAGACGCCATGACCATCGCAGAACTGCAACGCATGCGTGCCGTAGGCCCGGCCGGCCCCGACGACCCGCGCGGCCTGCCCCGCCCCCGCAGCCGCGAGGGACCCGACGGCATCAGCTTCGGAAAGGCCCTGCAGGAAGCCGTCGAGAGCGTGGATGCCGCACAGAAAGCAGCCGACGAACAGGTCACGGCTTTCATCTCCGGCGAGCAGGAGAACGTGCACGAGGTCATGATCGCGATGAATCAGGCCCAGCTCTCCTTTCAACTCATGACGGAGGTTCGCAACCGCATGCTGGAAACGTACCAGGAACTGATGCGCATGCAGGTTTGACCTCCGCTCTCCGATTCAGCCCGCGGCTTTTCAACGGCACCCGCCTCCGGGCCGCCTGACCATCCCGCTGCATGAACAATTTCTTCGAACAGATCGCAGACTTTCTGGGCCGGCTCCCCCTCCGGCAGAAGCTGGCCCTGGGCCTCGTCGTGCTGGGCAGCATCGCCGTGCTGGCCGGCGTCGCCTACTGGGCCAACCGGCCCACCTACGGGCTGCTATTCAGCAACCTGGAGGCAACCGAAGCCGGCCGCGTCGTCGAAGCGCTCAACGAGCAGGGCGTGAAGTACGAGCTGAAAAACGGCGGAACGGCGATCTACGTCCCCCAGGATCAGGTCTACGCCCTCCGCCTGCACCTGATGGGGGAAGGGGTCATCTCGGACGGCCCCCTGGGCGACAAGATCTTCGACCAGGGCACGCTGGGCATGACCAACTTCATGCAGAAGGTCAACCTGCGGCGGGCGCTCGAAGGCGAGCTGGCCCGCACCATCGCCAGCCTGAGCCAGGTGGAGATGGCCCGCGTACACCTGGTCCTGCCCGAGAAGCGCCCCTTCGCCCAGGCGCAGAGCCCCCCGACGGCCTCCGTCGTGCTCCACCTGGCCGGCGGGGCCCGCCTGACCGAGACGCAGATCATGGGCATCACGGCGCTGGTGGCCGGCGCCGTCGAAGGCATGACCCCCGACGAGGTCACCCTGCTCGACACCCGCGGCAACCTGCTCTCCAACCCCCACAAAGGCGATCCGAACGTCATCCTGACGGCCACCCAGCTTCAGATGCAGCGCGACGTCGAAGCCCACCTGACCGCAAAGGGCCAGTCCATGCTCGACCAGGTCCTCGGCCAGGGCAACGCCATCGTGCGCGTCTCGGCCACGCTCGACTTCACCCGCTCGGTCGTCGAATCCAAAAATATCGACCCCGAGAGTGCCACCGTCATCAGCGAAGAACGGCTCGAAGAAAACTCCGAGGCCAACACCGCCAACTCGTCGGTGCGCAACTACGAGGTCAGCGAACGGCGCGAGCGTTCCGAGAAAAGCGCCGGCGAGATCTCCTACCTGACCGTCTCGGTCATCCTCAACCAGAAAAAAAGACCGGCCGCCGACGCCCCGGAGACGGAACCCCGGCCCTATGCACCCGAGGAACTCACCGAGATCGAAAACCTGGTCAAGAACGCGGTCGGTTTCAAGGCCGAGCGCGGCGACCGGTTCGCCATCCATCAGACCGTCTTCGACACGAGCGTCGACGAGCGGCTGAACGAGGAGGTACAGGCCTACGAACGGAACCAGCAGTTGCAGCTCTATCTCCGCTACGGGTTGATGGCGCTGGCCATCGTGCTGGCGCTCTGGCTCCTGCGCTCCGCCTCGCGCCGCGCCACCTCCCTGACGACCCCCGAACCGAAGCAGGTCGCCACGGGTCCGGCCTCACGGGCGCTCGAACCGGGCCAGGCGCCGCAACAGCTCTCTGAAGGAGACACGCCTTCCGAGCGCCGCCTCGCCGCCCCTCAGGAGGAGCCCGACATCAACGTGGACGACATCTACGCCAGCAAGCTGTCGGCGGAAGCCAAAGCCCGCTTGAAGGCCAAGCACAAGATGCTCGACGAGATCAAGAACCAGATCAAGAAAAACCCGGAAGAAACCGCCGAGCTGATCCGGTCCTGGCTGGCCATGGATATGGAACAGCAGGCCGAAGTGCCCGGCTGACCCCGTCCGCCCCCGGCTTCAAACACGCAACCTGCCTTCCCGTCTTCCATGCTTGCACAAACCGTCCTTCAGAAAACAGGTGCTGCCGCCGTGGCAAGCCGCCTCGCCGACGACGAGACGGACGACGAGGTCAGCGGCGCCCGCAAGGCGGCCATCCTGCTCGTGGCCGTCGGCACCGAGGTCGCCAGCGAGGTGCTCCGCACGCTGCACGACAGTGAGGTGGAGCGGATCTCCATCGAGATTGCCAAGCTGCGCAACGTTTCGAGCGAGCTCGTCGAGTCGGTGCTGCTCGAGTACCGGGACATGGCGATGGCGCACGATTACATCACCCAGGGCGGCATCTCGTTCGCCCGTCGCGCGCTCGAGAACGCCCTCGGCCCCCGCCGGGCCGAAGAGATCATCATGAAGATCGAGGCCGCCATGCAGGTCTCGGCCTTCCACCTGCTGCAGACGGTCGAAACCAGCCAGCTCTCCAACTTCCTGCAGAACGAGCACCCGCAGACGGCGGCGCTCATCCTGGCGCATCTGAACCCGCGTAAGGCCGCCGACATCATCAGCAACCTGAACCAGGAGCTGCAAAACGAGATCATGTTCCGCCTGGCCACCATGGGAAAGACCTCCCCCGAACTGCTGCGCGACATCGAGGAGGTCATCCGCGACCAGATCGGCTCGGTCATCGGCACCGAACTCAGCGCCACGGGTGGGGTCGAGAAGGTGGCCGAAATCCTGAACAACACGAGCCGCACCTCCGAGCGTTCCATCATGGAAGGCATCCGCGAACGGGACCCCGAGCTGGCCACCAACATCAAGAGCCTCATGTTCGTCTTCGACGACCTGGTCAACATCAACGACCGCGACCTGCAGCGCCTGCTCGTGGAGGTGGACCAGAAGGATCTGGTGCTGGCCCTCAAGGGATCCTCGCCCGACCTGCAGGAGAAGCTGCTCCGGAACGTGAGCGAGCGAGCCGCCGCCATGATCAAGGAAGAGCTCGAGCTGATGGGCCAGGTACGGGTGCGCGACGTCGAAGAAGCCCAGCGCCGCATCCTGGAGGTGGCGCATGCCCTGGAAGAGCAGGAAGAGATTGCGCTCACCCGCACGAACGACGCGTACCTGTAGGCCGGACCCCCGCTTGCCATGTCCCCGTTGCCCCGCGTGCTCAAAAAAGGCCGGACGCCGGCATCGCCTTCTCCCGCGGAAGAGGCCGGTCCCGTGCCCCGCCGCATCCCGGCCGCACAGGTCCTTGACCGGGCGCTACCGCCTCCCGGCGCAACGGGACCTCCTCCCCGTATCATCCGGCGCGAGGCGGCCCGGCGCCTGGCCGAGCCCTTCGAGGTGCCCCTGCTCACGGCCGAGCCCGCCTTTCCCCTGCCGCAACCGGAGGAGCCGGCCGCAGACGACCTCCCGGCCAGCACCGAAGCCCTCGAAGCACTCCGGGCCCGGTGGGAAGCCGAGCAGGAAGAAGCCTTTGCCCGGCGCCTGGCCGAGGCGGTGGAACGGGCACGCGCCGAAGGGTACGACGCCGGCTACCGGGAAGCCGAGCAAGCCCTCCGGCGCGAGTTCGAGGCCTCGCGCGCCGCGCTGCGGGAAGACGTGGCCCGCCTCAAGGCGTGCTGGCAATCCTTTCTCGAAAAGGTGGAGCCCCTGCTGGCTCACCTGGCCTTCACCATCGCCCAGACCATCCTGGACGCCCCGCTGCCCACCGAGTTGAAGGATGCCGGCACCCGTTCGCTCTCGGCGGCCATCGACCGCCTTGCCGGCGAGGCCCCCCTGGCGGTCCGGCTCCATCCGGTGGACCTGCTGCGCCTGCGCGAATCCGGGTTGCTCGACGAGGTAGCCGCCGCACACCCCGGTCTCACCTGGGACTCGGACGAGGCGCTCCAGGAAGGCGACTGGATCGTCGAGTCGCCGGCCGCCATGATCCGCCACGTCAAAGCCGAGTTGCTGGAGACGCTCCGCCGGCGGATGGGCCTCGACGATCCGGGCGACGACCGGTCCTGACGGGTGCCGCTTCCGGCCGATGCGGCCGGCCGTTTCCGCATACGGCCCCTTCCAACAACGCCCCATTCCGATGCAACATCTTTCCCAGTACCTGGAAGACGTGCTGGCCCGCCCGGTCCACACGTTGCACTTCGGCAAGGTGCAGACCGTCGTGGGCCTGCTGGTGGAAGCCCGGGACGTGCACGCCGCCGTCGGGGAACTGTGCTACATCTACGAGGGGGACGTGCGGGGCGGCCGGCGTGTGGCGGCCGAAGTCGTGGGGGTACGCGGGCGCACGACCGTGCTCATGCCGCTCGAACAGACGGCGGGCCTGCGGGCCGGCTGTCTCGTCCAGCGTGCGGCCCTGCCGCTGACGGTCCGTGTCGGCGATGCCCTCCTCGGCCGCGTGATCGACGGGCATGGCCGTCCCCTCGACGGAAAGGGCCCGCTCGCGCTGCCGGACGAGCAACCCGTCAATGCCGAGCCTCCCTCCCCGCTGGAACGCCGGATGATCACCGAACCCCTCCGAACCGGCATCCGGGCCATCGATGCCTTCCTGACGCTCGGGAAAGGACAGCGCATCGGCATCTTCGCCGGCTCCGGCGTCGGCAAGAGCACCCTGCTCGGGATGATCGCCCGCCGTGCCCAGGCCGACGTGAACGTCATCGCCCTGATCGGCGAGCGGGGCCGGGAAGTGCAGGAGTTCATCGTGGACAACCTGGGCGCGGAAGGCCTGCGCCGCTCGGTCGTCGTGGCCGTCACCGGCGACCAGGCCGCCATGAGCCGCGTCAAAGGCGCCAGCGTCGCCCTCGCCATCGCCGAGTACTTCCGGGATCGCGGGCTGGACGTGCTGCTGATGATGGACTCGGTCACCCGCGTGGCCATGGCGCAGCGTGAGATCGGCCTGGCCGTCGGCGAGCCCCCCACCACGCGCGGCTACACCCCGAGCGTCTTCGCCCTGCTGCCGCGCCTGCTCGAACGCGCCGGTCCCGGCGCCCGCGGCACCATCACGGGCATCTTCACGGTCCTCGTCGACGGGGACGACCTGAACGAGCCGATCGGGGACGCCGTGCGGGGCATCCTCGACGGCCACATCGTGCTCTCACGCCGGCTGGCACATGCCAACCACTTCCCCGCCATCGACGTGCTGCAAAGCGTCAGCCGCGTGATGCCCCGCGTGGCACCGGAAGAAGCCCGCGAAGCCGCCCACCGGGCGCGCCGCCTCCTGGCCGCCTACCGCGACGCCGAGGACCTGATCCGCATCGGCGCCTACCAGGCCGGCACCAGCCCCGACACCGACGCCGCCATCGCCGCACACGAACCGCTGAAGGCTTTTCTGCAGCAGCGCACCAGCGAAGCGGCCGATCCCGACGCCGCCCGCACCCTCATCGCGCTGATGCAACGGCTCGACGGTTGAAAAAACGGTCCCGCCCACCCACGGCAGTTTGGCCGGGCATTTGCAAAGTCACCGCATCCCGAACGTTACGCTCCATCGCCGAGAAAATTGCTGCCATGGCCGGAAAGAAGTTCCAGTTCTCCCTGCAAAGCGTCCTGAAGCTCCGGCGGCACGAGTCCGACACGGCCCGCCAGGCGCTGGCCCGCACGATGGAAGCCCGCAAAACCCAGGAGGAGCGTCTCGCCGAGATCGAGGCCCGGCTGCACGAAGCCGCCGAGCGGGAGCTCCAGGCCCGGCGCACCGCACCCCAGGACTTCCGGCGGCTGGCGGCCTACCGGCTCGAACTCCAGCAGGCCCGCGACCGCGAACGCCGCAGCCTGGAACAGAAACGTCTCGAAGAAGAACGGGCCCGGCACCGGCTGCTCGCCCGCCGCCGCGCCGAAGAAACCCTCCAGACCCTCCACGATGAACAAAAAATGCAGCACGAGCAGGCCCTCCAGCGGGCCGAGACCGACCTCCTCGACGAACAGGCCCTGATGACCCATCTGCGAACCCATTCTTCCGCCGGCTCATGAGTATGAGTAAGGTCTTCGCCATCGTCGGTACCGTTCTCGCAGCCTTCGTCATTGGCTTCTCCGCCATCTTTTTCGCCATGCCATACGTAGCCCCGGAACGGTACGAGAAGACGCAGCACATGCTGGACAGCCTGCGTGCCCAGCGCGAGTTGCGAGCACTCGGCGACAGCACCCTCAAAGTGCTGGAACATCACGCCATCGGCATCCTCGCGGACTCGCTGGGCGCCTCCGTGACACGCCTCGACTCCATCCTGAACCGCATCCTCCGGCAACACCAGACCGACCTGGCCACCCTTCGCGATTCGCTGAAGATGGCCCATGCCCGCCTGCACGGGGCCGAACAGACGAACGCCACCCTGAAGAACCGTCTCGACGAACTCAACACCCGGGTCGAGAGCCTGGAAGCCCAGCGGATCGAGATCCGCGACCTGAGCGCGGTGTTGCCCAAGATGGAAAACAAGGAACTCGGCCCGATCCTGGCCCAGCTCGAACTGCCCGTGCTGCGCCTGCTGTTTGCCGAATCCACCGCCCGCAACCGCACCAAACTGCTTCAGGCGCTTCCCCCGGACCGCGCCGCCCGCCTCGTCAACTTTCTCGTGAACGACAACGCGGCAGACACCAGCCGGGTACCGCTTCCCGGCATGGCCTCACCCGGATCGGCTGCCGCCCCGGCAGGTTCCTCGTAGCCCCGGTCTTCCCGCACCCTGACAGGACGCACATGCAGCTGCTTTCCCTTTTCACCACCGCGCCGGCACCCGTCGCCCCTGCCGAAGAAGGGGGGACGCCGGCGGGACACGCGCCCACCGGCCTGTTCGGGGCGTTGCTTTCCCGCCTGCGCGGCCTGCCGGCTCCGGAAGAACCGGCGCCGGAAGCATCCGGCACGGCCTTCGGTGCAGTCCACGAGCACGACGTGACGCTCGTTGCCGGCACCCTACCGTCCGAATCGGTCCCGGTAACCGGTAAGGAGCGACTGCCCGAACAGGCGGTGTCCACACACCCCGAGGAAGCCGGCGCGACCGGGGCGGTCGCACCGCCGCAAGAGACCTCCCGGCCCGCTCCGGTCGTCGAGGCCGGCACCGGGGCCCCGTCTCCGGACGCCGGCGAAGCATCGGACCACACCCCACCGGGCCCTTCTTCCGACGATGCCGCACCGCCACAAGCCCTCCCGCCCGTCCGGGAGCCCCTGTTGCCGGTGCACGCCACCGGCATCAGGGACACCGGGCCCTCCCCGGACGGAAGCACCCGCCCGGCGCGGACCGGGCCCTCCGTGCAGGGCACAGCAGGTACCCCCGCCGCATCGGACAGCGACCCCGCCCCGCTGCCACCCCGGACAGACGGAAAACCCGCCCCACTGCCACCCCGGACAGACGGGAAACCCGCCCCACTGCCACCCCGAATCGAAGAGCACCCTGCCCCGCTGCCACCCCGAACGGACGAAACGCCTGCCCCGCTGCCGCCCCGGACACACGGAAAACCCGCCCCGCTGCCGCCGCAGGCAGAAAAAACTTTCTCCTCGTTGCGGCCGCAAGCGGAGGGCAACCCGGCACCGACCGGCAATGCCCCGATCCCGGCCGGACCGGCTTCCATCGAAGGCGCGCTCCCTGCCGGCTTCACCATCGTGACAAAGCCCAACGGCACCCCGGCCTCGGAGACCACTTTGCCCGCGGAAACCCGGTTTTCGGGGATGCCGGAGGCAACAACCCACGGCCGGCCGGACCCGGCCGGATCGGCGCCGGTCATCGACGAGGCGGTGAGCGTCTCCGGGCCCCGGAACGATCCGCCGGCCCCGGAGACCGTCCCGGTTGCAGCGGAGACGGACCGGATCCACGCCTCCGAACAGGATCCGGATACCCCCCCTCCTTCCACCCGGATGCCCCGGTCGGCGTCCGGTGAAAACGCACCGGGTACGGACGATGGGCGTCCCTTCCATGCGGCCGGTTCTCCCGCGGACGACCGGCAGACCGGGGACCGGCCGGGCGAGCGGGCACCGCGCAGTCCGGCAGCCGCCCGGCGGGAGAACACCCCGGAGAAGCCCCCGGCGCCCGCCGCACCCGAAGGACAGGGCACCGCAACGCCGGCGCCGGCCGTTCCCGAGGATGCGGCGCCCGAAATGCCGGCCGAACCGCTCCCGGACCCGGCCCCCGAACCGGTTCGGGACACCGGAGATCGTCCACTCAAGCTGCTCGAAACGACGCTGGGCGAGGTTGTTCGTTCGTTGCGTGAGCCGGGACGACCGGCGCCGCGCGGGCCCGTCTCCGCCGCCTGGCTCCGCACCGTATACCTGCAATCGACCCGTGGCCAGACGACGGATGACGGGTGGAAGATGCTCGAACTGCGACTCGACGATGGCGACGGCACCATGACCATCAAGGCCCGCCGGGACGCCGAGCGGGTGATCGTCGCCGTCAGCTTCAGCGATCCGCACCTGCGCCTTCTGGCAAGTGAGAACGCAGACCGGTTGCAGGAAGCCCTCCGCCAGCAATATGACGCCTCTGTCGATCTGTCGCTTGCGGGCGAGGATGCCGGCGCCTCATCCCGGCACCATGAAAACGGCCAGGATTCTCCGGCATCCTTCGCCCGGGTATCCCGGGTTCACGACCGGGAAGCCGGTGCCGGTCCGGTGCTCCGCCGGGCCGGGGCCCGGCACGTATGGGTCGGTTAGTCCCCTTTCATTCCCCAGATCAACCCACTGCCATGGAAATCCAGTCCAGCCTGCTCCCGACCGCCCCGGAGACCGGCAGTCCCTCCGGCCCTGCCGGGACCGGCTCGCAGGTCCTCGGGAAAGACGAGTTCCTCCGGCTGCTCGTCACCCAGCTGAGCCACCAGGACCCGCTCAACCCGCTCGACGGCCAGGAATTCGCCGCGCAGCTGGCCCAGTTCTCGAGTGTCGAGCAGTTGATCAACATCGAACAGCGCCTGTCAGACAATACGGCGGCCATCGACGTGCTTTCGCAGAGCACCAACGCGGGCATTGCCGCCGGGCTGATCGGCAAGTCGGTCGAGGCCGAAGGCAACCAGATCGCCTGGACGGGTGAGGGAGAACGCACGCTGGCCTTCGACCTGGACGAGGCGGCCGATCAGGTGACCGTCACCATCCGGGATGCCGCCGGTAACGTGGTTCGCACCCTGGAGCTGGGTGCCCGGGAGGCGGGCCTCAACGAGGTCGTCTGGAACGGCGAAGGAGATGCCGGCGCCACCGTGGCGACAGGCACCTATACGTTCGAGGTACAGGCGACGCGTGCGAACGGCGACGCGGTGGAGGCCGTCGAGATGATCACCGGCCCGGTAGCCCGCGTCACATTCGGTCCCGAAGGTATCCTCCTCTGGATCGGCGGCGTTGCCGTGTCCATGGCCAACGTCGCGAGCGTGAAGACCTGACGCACCCTCCACACCCGCTTCCATTTTTTGCCCCATTCGCTTCCATCAACCCACGGTAGATCACCATGATTCGCTCCTTACGCACCGCCATCTCGGGCCTGAAGAGTCACCAGACCCGCATGGACGTGATCGGCAACAACATCGCCAACGTGAACACCACCGCCTTCAAACGCGGCCGGGCCGCCTTCAACGAATTGCTCGGCCAGACGCTGCTCGGGGTGGGCCGCACCGCCGGCGGAAGCGGCATCAACCCGTCCTACGTGGGCCTGGGGGTGTCGGTCGGCTCCATCGACGTCAACTTTGCCCAGGGGTCCCTCGAAAACACCGGCGTGGCCACCGACCTGGGCCTCACCGGCGACGGCTTCTTCGTCGTCCGCGCGGGCGAGCGGGTCCTGCTGACCCGGGCCGGCAACTTCTCCATCAACAACGCGGGGGAACTGGTCTCGAACAGCGGCCTGCAGGTGCAGGGCTGGGCGCTCGACGAAAACGGCCAGGTGCAGTCGGCCGGACTCGAAGACATTCGCATCCCCCTGAACGCCACTGCCCCGCCCCAGCTGACGAGCAACCTGTTCCTCCGGGGCAACCTCAACGCCGAAGCGGCGATCGGCGACACCACGAGCCTCTCGACCATCGTCTACGACCAGCAGGGACGCGCCCTGACGATCGTGGTTCAGTTCGAGAAGACCAACGACAACGAGTGGACCTGGCGTATCCAGGACTCCTCCGGTAACCCGATCACGGATACCGGCGGCACCCCGCAAACCGGTGTGATCACCTTCAACAACGACGGCACCGTCGACATCGACGGCGACCCGGCCACGGGCCCGGACAGCGGGCCGCTGGACCAGACCTTCAACTGGGACATCAACGGGGACGGCACGGACGAAACCTTCACGCTCAACTTTGCCGACGACACGGGCGGCATCACCCAGCTGGCCGGCTCCAACACGGTGGCCGTGCGCGATCAGGACGGGAGCCCGCCGGGCATCCTCACCGGCTTCAGCATCAACCAGGCAGGTTTCGTGGAGCTGAACTTCTCCAACGGCAACCAGCGCAAGATCTACCAGATCGCCCTGGGCAACGTCAGCAACCCGAACGGGTTGCAGCAGGAGGGGGACAACCTCTGGAGCCTGACCAGCTCCTCCGGCAGCCTGAGCCTCGGGCGGGCCGGTGTCGAACTCAGCCGCACGGCCATCGTCGCCGGCACACTGGAGATGAGCAACGTAGACCTGGCCACCGAATTCACCGACATGATTGTCACCCAGCGTGGCTACCAGGCTTCGGCCCGGGTCATCACCACCTCCGACGAGCTGCTTCAGGAAACCGTCAACCTGAAACGGTAAGCCGGCAACCCGGTCACGTAGCCGGAAAAGGGAACCTCTTCCCCGGAAGCCCCGCACCCCGCCGGTGCGGGGCTTCGTCATTTTTTGCCGGGGACCGGCCCGCCCTTTTAAGAGATCCTCCGTTAGGTCGATATGATAGACGTCCACGCGAGCAACGTTTTGGCGACCAACCATGAACCAGTACGCAACCCACAGCGACGACCTGCTGCAACTGGTCAGCTTCGTCATTGAAAACGAGGAGTTTGGCATCGACATCCTGAACGTCCAGGAGATCATCCGGCCCGTGGCCATCACCCGCGTCCCGAATGCGCCCTCCTTTGTGGAAGGGGTTATCAACCTGCGGGGACGCATCGTGCCGGTGG
Source organism: Rhodocaloribacter litoris (assembly GCF_011682235.2). Taxonomy (NCBI): domain Bacteria; kingdom Pseudomonadati; phylum Rhodothermota; class Rhodothermia; order Rhodothermales; family Rhodothermaceae; genus Rhodocaloribacter; species Rhodocaloribacter litoris. Next base: position 866,918 of record NZ_CP076718.1, read on the forward strand.
TGGACCTGCGCAAGCGGTTCAACCTGCCGCCGCGCCCGGCGGACAAGAACACCCGGATCGTCGTCGTAGAGCTCGACGGCAAGGTGATCGGCTTCATGATGGATGCCGTGAAGGAAGTCCTCCGCGTCCACCGGAACGTGATCGAGCCGCCGCCGGAACTGACCATCGGGATCGACACGCACTACATCAGCGGGGTCGCCAAGCTGGAAGACCGGCTGCTGATCCTGCTGGAGCTCGAAGAGGTGCTCTCGGCCGAAGAGTTGCAGGCGGCCCATCAGACCCAGCAGGCGGCCGCCGCCTGACCCGAACGTCGCCGCGCCGGATCCGCGGGACCGCACCGGCTCCGGAACACGCCGGCCTTCCCTTCCGGCCGGCCTCTCTCACGTCGACAGATCGTTCAACGGAACAGCCATGTACCAGAGCGCGCCCTATCCCGAACTTTTCGATCCGGACCCCGCCGTCCGGACTGCGTGTCTTGAACGGCTGGACGCCGGCGACGCCGTCGAAGCCGCGGCCACCCTGCTGGCCGACCCCGACGCCGGCGTCCGTGAGACCGCCGCCCAGATCCTGCTGGCGTGCGGCACCGAGGAAGCGGCCCGCCTCACGGTGCGCCACATCACCAGCGACAACATCACCGTCCGCAACCGGGCCGGCGAGTTGCTGGCCCAGATGGGCGAGGCGGCCGTGGCGGCCCTGGTTCCCTACGTCGACGACGAGGACCACGACGTGCGCAAGTTCGCCATCGACGTGCTGGCCCTGCTACCGGCCCGGCACGTGGCCCACCACATCGCCCGCCGCCTCGACGACGAGGATGCCAACGTGCGGGTTGCCGCCGTGGACGCGCTCTGTGCCCTGGAGGCCGATGAATATGCCGGCGCGCTGAAAGACCTCTACGAGCGCGAGCCGGTGACCCGTCCCAGCGTGGTGGCCGCCTTCGGCGCCTTCGGACCCGGACGGGATCTCGGCTTCCTCGAGCGGGCCCTCTCCGACGAGGACCCCGTGGTCCAGTTCGCGGCGGCCGAGGCCCTGGCCTCCTGGGGCGTGCCGGACGTCTTCCCCACCCTTCTGGGCAAGGTGGACACACTCGACCCCATGGCACGCCCGCTCGTCCTGAAGGCGCTCGTCGAGCTCTGGGAACGGCACCCCGATCTGGCCGAATCGCTGCCCGCCGCGCTGAAGACGTACCTCATCGAGATGCTGGACGACCCGGACGACACGTACGCCGCCGCGGCCGCGCGCGGCCTCCACGTCTTCTTGGACGACGAAACCGTGGATGCCCTGCTGCACCACACCGGCCGGAACGACACCCTCGACCTGGAAATCTTCCGGGCCCTCGTCCACTATCCCGCCTCCTTCATGTGCATCGTGCGGGCCGTCGAGTCCGGCCGGGTGAACGTCGTGCCGGCGACCCAGCTCGTGCTGGGCTTGCTGGCCCAGCAGGCCCTGGCCCCCGAACTGCTCGGGCACGTGGGCCGCTTCTTCCAGCATCAGTTCCATAACCTCGACGTCGAAACCAAGCTGGCCGCGCTGACCCTCTACCGGAACCTGCAACACCCGGCCCTTCACCCCCTCCTCTACGCCGCCCTGGCCGACGACGACCCGGAGGTGACCACCTACGCCGCCGACCTCGCCCGGGAGACCGCCCCCGCATCGGGTTTCCCCCTTCCCGACCTCCCTGCACCGGGCACCGCCCGCTGACCACGACCCGTGCAACACACCCATGAGTTTACTCGCTCAACTGAACCTGCCCGCGCGAAGCCCGGCTGCCTCGGGAAAGGCCGAACTCCCCGATCCACTCTTCGAACAGTTCCGGCGCTTCATCTACGAGCAGACCGGCATCTATTTCCAGGACAACAAGAAGTACCTGCTGGAGAGCCGGGTCGGCCGGCGCCTGACGGCAACCGGCACCCCGGACTACCAGGCGTACTTCCACTACCTCCTCAACGGAGGCGCCGCCACCGAGTTGCCGGAGCTGATCAACGCCGTAACCATCAACGAAACGTTCTTCTTCCGGACTCCTCCCCAGTTCGAGATCATCGAAGAACACATCATTCCGGAACTCGTCGCGCAGCGCACCGGCCCCGCGCCCACCCTCCGCCTCTGGAGCGCCGCCTGCTCGACCGGCGACGAACCCTACTCGCTCGCCCTGATCGTGCGGGACCGGCTCCAGGCACGCTACCCCCGGGTCCGGTTCGAGATCTACGGCACCGACATCAACACCGAGGTGCTGGAGACGGCCCGGGCTGGCTCCTATGGCCCGCGGGCCGTGCGGAACGTGCCACCGCCGATGCTCAGCCGCTACTTCACCGTCGAACGAGACCACTACACGCTCAAGCCGGAAGTCCGGGAGACGGTCCGCTTCGCGTACCTGAACCTCTTCGACCGGAACGCCGTGGCGACGATGCGCAACATCGACCTGATCCTCTGCGCCAACGTGCTGATTTACTTCGACAATAAATCCAAGCAGCAGGTGGTATCGTCGCTCTACAACAGCCTGAACAAGGGCGGGTACCTGCTGGTGGGCTTCTCCGAAACACTCTACGGCGTCACGCAAGCCTTCCAGCCCGTCCGGTTCGACAAAACGATCGCTTACAAGAAGGGGTGACCGCCATGTCCAAGACAGTAATGGTCGTAGATGACTCCAGCGCCATCCGGAAGTTTGTCATGTTTGCCCTGCGGGCGCGCGGCCTGACCGTCGTGACGGCACAGGACGGAATGGAGGCCCTGGAGAAACTGGCACGCGCCCGCGTGGACCTGGTCATCACGGACCTGAATATGCCCAAGCTCGACGGCTTCGGGCTGCTACGCGCCCTCCGGGAGGACGCCGACTACGCCGACCTCCCGATCATCATCCTGTCGTCACTCTCCAGTCAGGAAGAACAACGGCAGGGCCTCGAACTGGGCGCCAACGCCTACCTGGTCAAACCGTTCGACCAGAAACGGATTCAGTACGAAGTCTCCAAATTCATCTAGGGAGGTAAACTATGCGGTTCCTCGTCGTAGATGATTCGCTCACGATGCGGCGAATCGTTTGCAACGCGCTCAAGGAAATCGGCTACAGCGACTATGTCGAAGCGGCCGACGGAGCCCAGGCACTCGAAAAGCTCGGAGGCGAGTCCATCGACTTCGTCATCACGGACTGGAACATGCCCAACATGAACGGGCTGGAGCTGACCAAGTCGATCCGCAACCATCCGACGCTGGGTCATCTGCCCATTCTGATGGTCACCACGCGCGGCATGAAGGAAGACGTCATGGCCGCCATGCATGCCCGCGTCAACAACTACATCGTCAAGCCCTTCACGCCGGAGGTGCTACGAGACAAGATCGAATTGATCCTCAAAACCGCCTAACCACGCTTAGCCATGGGTTCGCTTCCCCTGAACGACATCCTGCAACGACTCGACGATCTGCGCAGCGTTTTCATCCTCGGCCAGCGTGCCATGCCGTTCGTCGAGGAGGTGCTGGCGTTCCTGCGCGAGGTCGTGCCGGTCCTCGACGAAGTCGACAGCTCCATCCGCGTCAGCACCAACAAGGTCATGCCGACGGCCACCTCGCGCCTGGCCAGCGTCAACGAAGCAACGGAGCTGGCAACGACCGAGATCATGGACCTCGTCGACGAGACGCAGGCCAAGGTCGAACAAACCCGCACCCGCATCGAGGCCGCCCACCAGGACCTGCACCACCTGGACGAGACGGACCGGCAACTGGCCGCGCTGATCCGGGAACGCCTGGACGACCCGGACCTGCTCCGGGAGATGGAAACCCACCTGGCGCAGAAAAACGCCTGCCGCAGCCGCATCGCCGAAACGCTCGCACACAAGTTGGAGACCCTCGAGGAGATCCACAACAACATGAACCGGATCATGATGGCCCTCCAGGTGCAGGACATCACCGCACAGCAGATCGCCTCGGTGAGCCACCTGATCGAGTCGGTCCGTGCCCAGCTGGCCCGGTTCGAGGGCCGCCTCGGCGCCGGCACCCTGGAGGACTTCCTCGACACGACCCTGCCGGAGGGCGGCACGTTCGACGGCAACGCCACGTACGACCGCTCCGGCAAGAAGCAAAAGCTGGCCGACGCGATCATCTCCTCGATGGCCGGCGAAGAAGCCCCGGCCCCCGGGACGGAAGACGCGACGCCCACCTCACAGGACGAGATCGACGCCCTCTTCGGCAACAGCCAGCCCGCCTCCCAGGACGAGATCGACAACCTCTTCGGTGCCGGCGACGGCGCCTCCCCGAAGGCCGCCTCGCAGGATGAGATCGACAACCTCTTCGGCAACGGCCAGCCCGCCCCCCAGGACGAGATCGACAACCTCTTCGGCGGCAACCGCTGACGTTACGCCCTGCACCGTACCGTTCCCACGTTAGCCCATTGCCCCCACCATGTCCGACCATCCCGTCTTTTCCGAGGAGCTGCGTGAGATCGTCGAGAGCTTCATCGTCGAGACGCGCGAGGTCTTCGACGAACTCGACAACGACCTGCTCGAACTCGAACACAACGCGCACGACCAGGCCCTCATCGACAAAATCTTCCGGGCCGTGCACACCGTCAAGGGCACCTCGGGCTTCCTGAGCCTCGAGCAGATGTCCGTGCTCGCCCACCACTTCGAGGACGTGCTCAACCGCCTGCGCAGGGGCGAACGCGCCCTCGCTCCCGGCATGATGGACGTCCTCTTTGCCGCCTTCGACCAGATGAAGGTGCTCCTGCACCAGGTCGAAGAACAGCACCTGGTCGAACTCGACCTCTCCGGCCTGATCGCCCAGCTCCAGGCCATCTCCGACGGCACCTTCGGGCAGGAAAACACCTCCGGTGACGAACCCTCCGAAGCCAGCCCACCCGCCGGGACACGCCGCGCGCCCGAGGTCCGATCCACCGGCCGGGTCATCTCCGACCACCCCGTCTTTTCCGAGGAGCTGCGTGAGATCGTCGAGAGCTTCATCGTCGAGACGCGCGAGGTCTTCGACGAACTCGACAACGACCTGCTCGAACTCGAACACAACGCGCACGACCAGGCCCTCATCGACAAAATCTTCCGGGCCGTGCACACCGTCAAGGGCACCTCGGGCTTCCTGAGCCTCGAGCAGATGTCCGTGCTCGCCCACCACTTCGAGGACGTGCTCAACCGCCTGCGCAGGGGCGAACGCGCCCTCGCTCCCGGCATGATGGACGTCCTCTTTGCCGCCTTCGACCAGATGAAGGTGCTCCTGCACCAGGTCGAAGAACAGCACCTGGTCGAACTCGACCTCTCCGGCCTGATCGCCCAGCTCCAGGCCATCTCCAACGGCACCTTCGGACAGGACAGCACCCCGGCCCCCGCAATGAACGACCGGCCCACGGAAGCGAAGCCGACCGCCCCCCCGGCCGCAACGCAGCCGGAGGCGGCCCCCGCCGCCGGAGAACGTCGTACGACCCGAAGCAGCACCGAGACGATCCGCGTCGAGGTGCGCCGGCTGGACAACCTCATGGACCTGGTGGGCGAACTCGTGCTCGGCCGCAACCGGCTCTTGCAGCTCGTCTCCGACCTCGACGAGACCGAGGAATACCTGGAGCTCCTCCGCGAGCTGGTCGAAACCAGTTCCCAGCTGGACTTCATCACCACCGAGCTGCAAACTGCCGTCATGCACACGCGCATGGTGCAGATCGGGCGCGTCTTCAACAAGTTTCCCCGCGTCGTACGCGACCTGGCCCGAGAGTTTCACAAGGAAATCGACCTGGTCATCGAGGGCCAGGAGACCGAGGTGGACAAGTCGCTCATAGAAGAGATCAGCGACCCGCTGGTGCACCTGATCCGCAACGCTTCGGACCACGGAATCGAAACCCCCGAGGAGCGCCGGTCCAAAGGCAAGCCCGTCCGGGGCACCATCCGCCTGACGGCCGCGCACGAAGGCAACCACATCGTGATCCGGGTCGAAGACGACGGGGCCGGCATCGACCCCGAAAAGATCAAGCAACATGCGATCAAGAAAGGACTCATCACGCCGAAAGAGGCGGCGGAGATGAAGGACCAGAACGCCTTCGAGCTCATCTTCACCCCCGGCTTCAGCACGGCCAAGCAGGTCAGCCAGGTCTCCGGGCGCGGGGTTGGGATGGACGTCGTCAAGACCAACATCGCCCGGCTCAACGGCACCATCCACATCGACTCGACCCTGGGCCGGGGCACCTGCTTCACGCTGAAGCTGCCGCTGACGCTGGCCATCATCCAGAGCCTGCTGGTACGCCTGAACGAAGAGACCTTCGCCATCCCGCTGCATGCCGTCATCGAGGTCGTCGGCCTCCGCGAGGGCGACGTGCAGACCATCCGGGGGCGCGAGGTGATCCGCCTGCGCGAGCAGGTGCTCCCGCTCGTGCGCATCGGCGATACGCTCGGCGTGCCGGGTGCCCACCGGCATGCGCGACGCTCGTACGCCGTGATCGTCGGCATCGCCCACCACCGGCTCGGCCTCATCGTCGACGACCTGGTCGGGCAGAAGGAGATCGTGATCAAACCCCTGGGCACCTTCCTCAAGAAGACCCGCGGCATCGCCGGCTCCACCATCCTGGGCGACGGCCGGGTGATCATGATCCTGGATGTGGCCGAGATCGTCCGCATCGAGAACGCCCGGCGCCGCGACGGCGCCGAGCAGCGCGAGGCGGCCTGACCGCAGACGGGCAAGCGTCACCGGAAAACCATCATGATCCGTATCCTCATCGTCGACGACTCGGCCTTCATGCGGAAGGCGCTCTCCATGATGCTGGAGGGGGATCCCGAGATCCGCGTCGTCGACACGGCCCGCGACGGGCTGGAAGCCCTCGAAAAGGTTCGCCGCCTCCGGCCGGATGTGGTCACGCTCGACATTGAGATGCCCCGGATGGATGGCCTGACGGCCCTCCGGCAGATCATGCAGGAGCACCCCTGCCCGGTCATCATGATCAGCTCGCTGACCCGGGAGGGCGCCCAGGCTACCCTCGAGGCCCTCAACGCCGGCGCCGTCGACTTCATCCCCAAGCAGCTTTCCTTCGTCTCGCTCGAGATCGCCAAGATCAAGGAGGAACTCATCGCCAAGATCAAGGCGATTGCCGCCTCGCGTGCGAAGCTGTTCCGGCAGCCCTCGCCGGCAAAGCCAGCGCCTTCTCCCGGGCCCTCCCGTCCGGAAACGCCCCTGGTTTACCGCCGGGCACGCCTGCTGGCCATCGGTGTCTCGACCGGTGGCCCGGCGGCGTTACAATACGTGATCCCCCACCTGCCGGCGGACCTACCCGTGCCCGTGGCCGTGGTGCAGCACATGCCGCCGCACTTCACGCAGTCGCTCGCCAACCGGCTGGACAAGCTCAGCCCGCTCGAAGTGGTCGAGGCCGAGGATGGCATGGAGCTACGGCCAGGCCGGGTGATCATCGCGGCCGGCGGTCGGCACCTGGTCTTTCAGGCACGGGAAGCGGGCACCGTCGTCGCTACGCCGGACCACCCCGAGACGCTGCACCGGCCCTCCGTCGACGTCATGTTCACCTCGGCGGCCGACGTCTTTCAGGGGCGCGTGCTGGCCACGGTCATGACCGGCATGGGCCAGGACGGCCGGGCGGGCGCCACCGCCATCCGGCGACGTGGGGGCAAGATCGTGGCCCAGGACGAGAGCTCCTGCGTCGTCTACGGGATGCCCCGTGCCGTCGTCGAGGCGGGGCTGGCCGACGCTGTGGTCCCGCTCGACGAACTGGCCGCCACGCTGACGCAGGCCCTTACCGGCCTGTCCGATCGCCCGCTGTCTTTCCCCAGGATGCCGTCCGTCTCCCGAGACCCCCTGCCCGACCGTCCTTAAGAAAAATCAGAAAGAGCCGAATACCTGATAGGCTCTAGGTATGCCCGTGCGTGACGCCTGTCCGCACGTCTTTTCCTTCCAACCCTGAGATCGATACAGCCTGGAGGTAGTAACTATGCGGATGCCGCATCGCATTGCTGTTCTGTCCTTCGTCCTGGCCCTGGCCGGTGCCGCCACCCCCGTGCGGCTGGAAGATGGACCTACCCCGATCCAGCAGATGTTCGTGATCAAAGAGCTGAAGCCGGACATCGAGCGCATCGGCCTGATCTGGGACAAGAACGCCACCGACACGGAAGCGCTGATGCCGCAGGTTCAGCGCGCCTCCGCCTCGACCGGCATCAAGGTCTTCCTGGCCGAGGTGACGGACCTGAAAGACGTCGCCCCCCAGTTCAGAACCCTGACGCGGGAACACCAGGTGCAGGCCATCTGGATCCTTGAGAGCACCGGCGTGGTGGATAACAGCGTCACGCGCAGCTTCATCATCAAGAACGCAACGTCGGCCAACATGCCGGTGTTTGCCCCCACCGAGGCGTGGATCAACGAGGGGGCCAGCGTGGCGGTGCTGAAGAAAGACGGCGCCATCTCGCTGCTGGTCAACCGGGCCGCCGCCGAGGCCATGTCCCTCACGATCCCCGAGAAATACCTGGAGCGCATCCAGTACCTGGCCATGAACTGAGTGTCGCTCCCCCTTCCCCCCTGTAAAGACCCCTGGTTCCATGTCTGAGAAACAACAATCCACGTCACGCGCCGCTCGCCTCTCGCTCGCGCATCTGAAGCTGCGACAGCGGTTTCTGATTCAGTTGGGCGGACTCGCGGTGCTGGTCTTCATCCTGTTCTTCGCCTTCGCCCAGTACAGCCTCAACCAGACCGTCAAGGAGTTCGAGCAACGGAGCATCCTGCTGGCGGAGACGCTCGGGGCCGAGTCGGCCTTGAACCTGGTGATGCAGGACGAAGAGGGCCTGCAGGAGCGCCTGACCAAAGTGGTCGAGAGCGGCAACGCGGTGGCCGGCGGCTTCTTCGACCCGAGCGGTGACGTGGTGGCCGAATACCGGCTCACGGATGCCCTTCGGGAGGAGGACCGTCTCGTCCATACCGAAGCACCGCTGCGCTGGAGCCAGACGCCGGGCGGCCAACCGATCCTCATCGCCGTTTCCGACATCCGCCTGCAGGACGACGCTTCGGAGGAAGCCGTGGGACACGTGCTGGTGGCCGTGCCGGCAGTCAGCATCCAGGCACAGAGGCGGAACGGGCTCTTGCTGTCCCTGGCGATTCCGGCCCTGGTTGCGCTGTTGTCGTGGCTGGTGCTCGTCCAGGTGCGCCGTACGGTGGTACAGCCGGTCGAGCAGCTCCGTGCGGCGGCCGGCGCCGTCACCCAGGGCGACCTGTCCGTGCGGGTCGACATCAGGCAGCACGACGAGATCGGCGAGCTGGCCGCCTCGTTCAACACGATGGTCGAAGCCAGCGAGCGGAGTACGCAGGCCCTGCAACGCCAGACCGAAGAGGCCGAGGCGGCCCAGCAGCGGGCCCTGGAGTTGCAGCAGAAAGCCGAGGCCGAGCGCCGCTACCTGCGCGAGCAGTTTGCCCGCATCTCGGAGGTCATCTCCGCCGTCACCCGGGGCGACCTCACGCGCCGCCTCACGGCCAGCCGCGACGACGAGGTGGGCGAGTTGATCCGGCAGATCAACCAGATGGTGCACGACCTCGAAGACCTGATCCGGGATGTGCACGCCTCCGGCAACGAACTGGCCCAGGCCGCCTACCGGGTCGCTTCCTCCGCCGAGGAGATGTCCGCCGGCGCCAAAGACCAGGCCAACCAGACCCACGAAGTGGCAGCCGCCATCGAAGAGATGTCGGCGACCATCGCCGCCTCCTCGCGCAACGCGTACGAGGCCAACGAGATGGCCAAGCGGGCCTCGACCCTGGCCACCGAAGGCGAGCAGGTCTTCCGCGAGACGACCGAGGGGATGAAAAGGATCGCCACGATCGTGAAAGAGTCGGCCGAGAAGGTCACAGCCCTGGGTGAGTCCAGCGCACAGATCGGCGAGATCATCCAGGTCATCGGGGGTATCGCCGACCAGACGAACCTGCTGGCCCTCAACGCCGCCATCGAGGCAGCCCGGGCCGGCGAGCAGGGGCGGGGCTTCGCCGTCGTGGCCGACGAGGTGCGCAAGCTGGCCGAACGCACCAGCGAAGCGACGAAGCAGATCGCAGACATGATCACGCGCATCCAGCACAAAACCGACGAGGTGGTCGCGTCCATGACGCGGGGCAACGAAGAGGTGGAAACCGGCCTCCGCCAGGCTGACAACGCCTCGCACGCCCTCAGCGAGATCATCGAATCCATCAACCGGATGGTGGCCATGATCGACCAGATCGCTGCCGCAAGCCAGCAGCAGGCCACCACCAGCAGCCAGATCTCGCAAAACGTCGACTCGATCTCGTCGGTAGCCACCGAGGTCTCGAACGCCACGACGGAACTGGCCTATACCGCCGACATCATGAACCGCCAGGTGGAAACACTGCGCACCCTGATTGAGCGCTTCACCATCAGCGAGGCGGCCACGCCCGAATCCGACGAAGCAGCCTACCCCGGCGGCGACGGAGCCCCTCACCTGGCTGGCTAACTCCGCACCCCGGCCGCCCCCACGTACGGCAACAGCCCGATCCCCCAGAGGCCTCGGTACGGATTACCGAGGCCTCTTTTTTTCGGACACCCTGCCCGATCCGCCGTACCAACTCCACTTAAAAAGCACCCTGAGAAACCGATACTGTCGATACCGTTCGCGCCCCGCCCGGACATACCACGTTCTGCCTCCTCGGCCACGCCATGATGGGCCCGGGGCATTCCTCAGGCCAGCATCCGTTTCATGAAAACGACACCGATCGGCATTGCCGCAGGTTTCGCCCTCATCTTCGGCGCCATCTTCCTGGGCGACGGCTGGGCCACCTTCTTCGACCCGGCCTCCCTGATCATGGTGCTGGGCGGCACCGCCTCGGCCCTGATGGTGGCCTTCTCGATCGACGAACTCAAACTGGGGCTCGGCGGGGCCAAACAACTGTTTTCCTTCAAACCACCCGACCTGGAACACTACGTCACCCTTTTCGCCGAGCTCTCGCGCACGGCCCGCCGGGAGGGCCTGCTGGCCCTGGACCGCCAGATCCAGCAATGCGACGACCCGTTCATGCGGATGGGCCTGGAGATGGCCGTCGACGGCATCGAAGAGCAGGAGATCGACGACCTCATGCGAGGACGGATCGCCACGGAAACCGCCCGGCTGGCCCTGACGCCGAAGTTCTTCAACGCCGCCGGCACCTATGCCCCGTCCTTCGGCATGGTCGGAACGCTCATCGGCCTGATCCAGATGATGCAGAACCTGACGGACCCCTCGGCCATCGGGGCCGGTATGGCCGTGGCCATGATCACGACGTTCTACGGCGCCCTGCTGGCCAACCTGGTCTTCCTGCCCTGCGCCAACAAGGCCAAGGCCCAGATGAACGACCTCCTCCTGGCACGCGACCTGGTGCGCACCGGCGTGCTGAGCATCGTGCGCGGCGAAAGCCCGAGCATGGTCGAGAAACGGCTTCGCCTCTTCCTCTCCGAACAAACCGAAGCCGCCCCGGCCGAAAACGACTCCCCCCTGAAAAAAGCGGCCTGACCCCCTGTTGCCATGCCCGAACCGATGCAACCGGAACCGGAAAGCGACGAGCCTTCGGCGCCGTTCTGGATGACGACCTTCAGCGACATGGCCACGCTGTTGCTGACGTTCTTCGTCATGATCGTGGCCATGTCCGAGGTGGAGGTGAAAAAGTTTCAGGAGGCCCTGAGCTACTTCCAGGGTCGCACGAGTATCCTCAGCCACGATGCCGTCATCCCACCACCGACGAAACAGATCATCACCCAGCCGGAGAAAGCCCGCGAACTGGTGGAAAAATATGAGATGGTGATGAAATACCTCGTCGAGCACGGCCTGCAGGACAAGGTGCAGGTCAACCTGCGAGAGGAGGGCGTGCACGTGCTCATTTCCGACTCGGTCATGTTCCGGTCCGGCGAGGCCGAAATCATCGAACCGTCGCGGTCGCTGCTCCGGCTGATCGCGGGCATCCTGAGCGAAGACATCACCGAGGTGCTGGTCGAAGGACATACCGACAACCGGCCGATCCATACCAGCCAGTACCCGAGCAACTGGGAGCTCTCGGCGGCCCGGGCCGCGGCGGTCGTACGGTTTTTGCTCGAGCAGAACTCGGCCCTCGACCCGGAACGGTACGCCGCCGTCGGATACGGCGAGTATCAGCCCCTGGCCTCCAACGAGACGGCGGCCGGCCGGGCCAAAAACCGACGTGTAGAAATCCTGTTCAGCATAGAACCATGGCAGAAGAAATCCGCGAGCAAGACGCTCCTGCCGGAGCCGAAGAAGATCCCGTAAAGGAGAAAAAGGGCGGAAAGTCCTTCCTCTTGCTGCTCCTGCCGCTGCTCGTCCTGTCGCTGGCGGGCGGCGGCTGGATCGCATTCAACCATTATTCGAGCCTGGTGCAGGCGGCCGAAATAATTGGGCGCGATTTTAGCTCCGGCGAGAAGCCGAAAAAAGAGGAGCCGATCCAGTACGGCCACTTCCGGGAGCTTCAGGGGTTGATCGTCAACCCGTCCGACAGTGAAGGCCGCCGCTTTCTGATGCTCAACATCGGGCTGGAAGCGGCCAAGGAGAAGGTGCTGTCGGAACTGGAGCAGAAAGACGTGGTCGTACGCGATACGATCCTCCGGCTGCTGAGCCGGCGTACGGTAAGCGAACTGTCCGACATCTCATTGCGCGAGGAGATCAAACAGGAGCTCCTGACGGCCATCAACGAGATCGTACAGGACGGCAAAGTCGACCGGCTCTATTTCACCCAGTACGTCCTTCAGTAGCGATCCGGGCGGTTTCCGGCCGGGTCGCCGGGTTCACCAGCAGGGCGCCAGCACCATGACGAAACCGCTCAGCCAGGACGAGATCGACATACTCCTTGAGGTCCGGAGCCAGCTCGGGGATCAGGAGGCGAGCGAATACGATTTCGAGGCGCTCTCCACGATGATCGAGCTGGATGCGGAGAAGCGGATCAGCCTCTACAATTTCAAGCGGCCCCGCCTCTTCTCCCAGGACCAGATGCGTCTGCTCAACTATGTGCACGACGCATTCGCACGGGACCTCTCGGTCTACCTCTCGGCCCAGCTCCGCACCATCGTCGACATCAACCTGACGGCGATGGATCAGGTGCTCTATTCGGAATACGTGATGTCGAGCGCCCCGCCGTCGGCCCTCTACGTCATCGAAGTGAAGGAACTCGCCCAGCAGTTCGTCTTCGAGCTGGACCCACGCCTGGTCATCTTCACCATCGAGAAGCTCTTCGGGGGCCCCGGCACGTTCCTGCGCAAGCCGCGCGAGCTTTCCCAGATCGAGCGGCGCATCATGAGCAAGATCATGGGGCGCGTTCTCCGGGAGCTGCAGAAAGCCTGGCAACAGGTCTATGGTATTTCCCTCCAGGAGACGGCGTTCGAATCGAACGCGGAGTTCGTGCAGATCATTCCCGGGGTGGAACCGGCCCTGGTCGGCACCTTCGAGGTCTCGATCTACGAGCAGCAGTCGTTCATCAACATCTGCTATCCGTACATCCTGCTGGAACGGATGCTCGGGCGCACCGGCATCAAGCAGTGGCTCTCGAACACCACCACCCAGGTCGATCCCCGGGTTCGTGCCCGCTATGAGAGCATGCTGCGCAACACCATCGTGGAGATGCGGGCCGAACTGGGCCGAACCCGCCTGCCGGTTTCCGAGCTGACGCAGCTGCAGGTCGGGGACGTGATCCCGCTCGAGCAGCGGGTGACCGACGCCGTCCGCGTCTTCGTCGGGCAGCGCGATCGGTTCCGGGCTACCTCGGGCCGGGTCGGCAAACGCCGCGCCCTCAAAATCCTGGACGTGATCGAACCCCAATTCATGGAAGAGGACGATGAGCTCACCTGATTTCGAGAAGCATATCGCCGGTGCCCGGGAGGCCCTCCGTGCTTTTCTGGAAACCCTCCTGGGCCAGGAGATCCTCCTTCAGGCGGAGGCCCCCGTGGCCACCTCCCGGAACGCCGCCCAGGAGGCCGGCGCGTCCCTGTTCACGCTGCTGGCCCGGGGCGACGTCGCCTTCGCCGTACAGCTCGACCCGAAATGGCTGCCGCTGCTTTCGAAGGCGATGCTGGGCGAGCCGATCGAGGTCGGCGACGAGGGTTATGAGGATCTGGCCCGCGAGCTCGCCGGCCAGGGCTACGGCGCCGTACGCAACCAGCTCTCCGGGACCGGTGTGGCCCTGGGCGAGGTCAGCTTCGAGGTGCTGCCGCCCGGCGCCCCGCTTCCCGAAGACACGCTCGACGAGGCGCTGTCCGCCGTCGCCTTTCACCTGGAACTGGCTGGCGACACGCTGAAAGGTACCGTGCTGCTGCCGGCACCCGCCCGGCAACCCGCCGCGGCCACCGCAGCCGGAGCCCCGGCTCCCGCCCCCTCGCCGGCCGAGACCCCGTCCCAGGGCCAGCCGGTCCCGATCTCGCCCCTGAACTTTCCCGACCTGGGCAAGGAAACCCTCGGCGAAAACAACCACACCTTCGGGCTGCTGGCCGACGTCGAGCTGGAGGTCACGGTGGAGCTGGGCCGGCGGCGCCTGCCCCTGGCCGACATCCTCCGCCTCACCAACGGCAGCGTCATCGAACTCGAAAAGCTGGTCGGGGAGCCGCTGGACATCTACGCCAACGGCCGCTTCATCGCCGAAGGCGAAGCCGTCGTGATCGACGAGCAGTTCGGCATCCGCATCACCAGCCTGGCCTCCACCCGCAACCGCGACAAGGTGTTCCACTGAGGCCGTGCCATACGGCTGCTCCGCGCCTGAACACCGGGCCGTCTTGTGGAGCGCCCCCGTGGCCCTGGCGGGAGAGACGCCACGTGCCCGGCGGGCCGCCGCACGGCGCCCCCCTCTTCTCCCGTGGCATCGTTTTGGCTCAAGGTGACGGCGTGATCGAAAAGCGGGGTTTCCTCCGCCCCGTACCGGTTCGTCACGCAATCCATGCCGCACCGTGAGCAAATTCTTCCCCTTCCCCGTGGCCGGTACCGGCCTTTCCCGCCCGGTTGCCGCGGCTTCGCGCCGCCCGCTGATCCGGGCCGCCCTGTTTCTGGCCGCGCTGGCGCTGCTGTGGCTGGCGATGCAGCTCATGCCGGCCGGCCCGCCTGACGCCACCCGGCCTCCGGTCTATTCGGACGCTTCCGGCACCGTGGCCGCCTCGCCGGAGCGGGGCCCGGCGTCGCGCCGCGAGGTGTCCGTCCTGCGCCCCGGGTACGTGCTCGTCCTCCTGCTGCTGGGCGGCGGCCTCGGGCTGGCCTACTACCTGCGCCGCCGCTCCCCCGGCGGGGCGGGCTCGGCGATCCCGCTGCGCCCGCTGGGCCAGCTCCAGCTCGCCCCCCAACAGCAGCTTCGCCTGGTCGCCTGCGGGGACGACGTGCTGCTGCTCGGCGTGACGACCGGCCAGATCACCCTGCTGAAAACCTATCCGCGCGAGGCGCTGGAACCGCCCGGCGAGACCACGCCCACCGAAACGCCGGGGATCGCCCCCGGGGAACCGCCCCCCGGCCGCCCCTTCGCCGAACTGCTGGAGACCCTCGCCCAACGTCCCCTGTCTTCCCCGACCCCATGATGCACATGATCCCTGTACGCTGGCGGGAGGCCCTCCCCTCCCCCGGCCGGATACGCCGCCGGTGCGTGATCCTTGGCCTGGTGCTGTTGCTGGCGGCTGCCCTGCCGAGCACGCCGGCGCTGGGGCAGACGGCCGCCTCGCCGCCCCCCGACACGACGGCCACCGCGGGCACGATGCCGTCGCTCGGCCTGTTTCCCCGGGTGCAACTCGTCGACGGCGGCGGCGAAGACTTCGCGCTGCCGATCCAGCTGCTGCTGCTGCTGACGGTCCTGACGCTGGCCCCGGCGATCATCATCCTGATGACCAGCTTCACCCGGCTGGTGGTGATCCTGGGCATTCTCCGCCAGGCGCTGGGTATTCAGCAGGCCCCGCCCAGCCAGGTCCTCATCGGGCTGGCCCTTTTCCTCACCCTCTTCATCATGTACCCGGTCTTCCAGCGGATCCACGACGACGCCCTGCAACCCTACGTCGCCGGAGAAATCGGCCAGCAAGAGGCGCTCGACCGGGCCACCCGTCCCCTCAAAGGCTTCATGCTGGCCCAGACGCGGGAAAAAGACCTGATGCTCTTCATGGACATGGCCGCCATCGGCACGTTCCAGTCCGCCGACGAGGTGCCGCTGCACGTGCTGGTGCCGGCCTTCGTCATCAGCGAGCTGCGCATTGCCTTCCAGATCGGCTTCATGATCTTCCTTCCCTTCCTCATCGTGGATCTGGTGGTGGCCAGCGTGCTCATGAGCATGGGTATGATGATGCTCCCTCCGGTGATGGTCTCGCTGCCGATCAAGCTGCTGCTGTTCGTGCTGGCCGACGGCTGGTATCTGATCGTCGAATCCGTAATCCAGGGCTACGCGCTCCCTTAATCCATCCTCCCCATGAACACCGACGTCGCACTGTACTGGGCCCAGGAAGCCATGAGGCTGGCGTTGATGCTGACCCTGCCGCTGCTGGGGGCCGCCCTGCTGGTCGGGCTGGTGGTCAGCCTGCTGCAGGCGGTCACCTCGATCCAGGAGATGACGCTCAGCTACGTTCCCAAGATGCTCATCGTCGGCTTCATCCTGCTGTTTCTGGCGCCCTGGATGGTTCAGATGCTGATCGACTTCACCGTCAACGTCTTCGCTTTCATCCCGAGCGTTTCGCAGTAGCGGCCGTGCCCCGTGTCGTACCTCGATCCGGCATATTACCTCGGCGTCTTTCTGGTCTTCGTGCGGATCGGCGGGTTGCTGATGGCCGCGCCCTTCTTCGGGCAGCCGTCCGTGCCGGTGCGGTTGCGCGTGCTCATCGCCGTGATGATGGCCTACCTGCTCGTGGGCTTCACCCCGGCCCCGCTGCCCGAAAGCGTCTTCCATCCCTTCGGCCTGATGGTCGCGGTGGGGATCGAGGCTCTCACCGGGGTGGTGCTGGGGCTGGCCAGCCAGTTCATCTTCTGGGCCCTGCAGTACGCCGGGGACGTGCTGGGTTTCCAGATGGGGCTCAGCCTGGCCGAGGTCTTCAACCCGGCCGACGGGCAGTCGACCAACCCGATGGGCCGGCTCTTCCTGATGACGTTCCTGCTGGTCTTCATCCTGCTCGACGGCCCCCATTACCTGCTCTACGCCCTGATCGCCTCCTTCGACGTGGTGCCGCTGGGCGGGGCCGGCCTGGCCGCCGCCGGGCCCCTGATGCTCGACTGGGCCGGCAGGCTCTTCGCCACGGCCCTCCGGCTGGCGGCCCCCTTCATGATGACCTTCTTCCTCGTCGAAGCCGCCCTGGGCATCTTCGCCCGCGTGGTGCCGCAGGCCGACCTCTTCTCGCTCAGCCTCCCGCTGAAGCTGCTGCTCGGGCTGGGCCTCGGCTACCTCTTCCTGCAGAACCTCTTCCCGATCATCCCGGGCTTCATCGACCAGATGTACGACGACCTGCTCACCCTGGTCGAGGCGCTCGCCGCAACCGGCCCCTGAAAGGCGCCGGGGGAAATCCTTTCCCGGAAGCGGGCGGCTTTTCCGTGCGGGGCCGTACCGGCGGGCCCGCACTCCCGTTCTCCGGCGGGCAGCGTCCTGGCATCTTTTTTTCACGGGGCCCTCTCCGACCCCACGTGAGGTACCACCGATCCTATGGCGGACAAGCAAGACAAGCAGTTTGACCCGACCCCCCAGCGCATCAGGAAAGCACGGGAGGAAGGCAACCTGTTTCGCGCGCAGGAGATGGTGTCGGTGCTTTCGCTGACGACCGCCATCGGCCTCCTTGCCCTGGGGCTGCCGTCGGCGTTCGAACAGCTCAAGGCGATCACCCGCCGCGTCTTCCTGGCGTCCGGCACCACCACGCTGGACGTCGAGACGACGCTGGCGCTCGTCGTCGAGATCGGGTTCAAGGTGCTGGTGCTGCTGCTGCCGTTCATGCTGGCCCTGACGGTCACCGGCATCGGAGCGAACGTCCTGCAGTCCGGCTGGAACTTCACCACGAAGCCGCTGACCCCGAAACCGAGCCGCATCAGCCCCCTGAAGGGGTTACAGCGTATCTTCTCGGCCCGGGGGTTGTTCACCACCCTCAAGTCATTTCTCAAGATCCTGATCGTCGGGCCGGTGGCCTACCTGAACATCAGCGGGCGGTTGCCGGAGCTGTTGATGCTCCACACGTTGCCCGTCGGGGACATCCTGGGCCTGGCCTCGCACTGGATCCTGGTTCTGGTGGCGCAGCTGCTGCTGGTGCTGCTCGTCCTCTCGGGTATCGACTTCGCCTTCGAGAAATGGCGGTACAAGGAAGACCTGAAGATGAGCAAGCAGGAGCTACAGGACGAGCAGAAGGAGGCCGAAGGGGATCCCCGGGTGAAGAGCAAGCGGCGGCAGTTCGCCCTCAAGCTGGCGCGGCGCACCCGGCTGGATCACGCCGTGCTGAAGGCCGACGTCGTCGTCACCAACCCGACGCACTACGCCGTGATGCTGCGCTACGACCCGGCAGAGGCCCCCGCCCCGGTGGTCCTGGCCAAGGGGATCCGCAAACGGGCGCTGCGCATCAAGGAGCTGGCCCGGATGCACGGCGTCCCGATGGTCGAGGACCGGCCGCTGGCCCGCGCCCTCTACCACACCGTGGAAGAGAGCCAGGAGATCCCGGCCGAGCTCTATCCGGCCGTGGCGACGATCCTGGCCGAGATCTACCGGAAGCGCCGGCAGGCCGCCTGACCCCGTTAACCCGAGCCGCAGACCCCGGTGTCCAACCTCACCTCATCGCCTTCTCTACCGCAGCCGGACGGCTTCCGGCTGGTCAACACCGAGGCGCTCATCGCCAGCGCCGTGGTGCTCATCCTGTTCGTGATGGTGGTGCCGCTGCCCAGCTTCATGCTGGACCTGCTCCTGGCCACCAACATCGCCATCAGCCTGGCCATCCTGCTGACGGCTTTCTATGCCGTGCGCCCGCTGGAGTTTGCCATCTTCCCGGGTCTGCTGCTGATGACGACGCTCTTCCGCCTCTCGCTCAACGTCGCCTCGACGCGGCTGATCCTGAGCGAGGCCGATGCCGGCGCCCTGATCCAGGCCTTCGGGCAGTTCGTCGTCTCGGGCAACTACGTGGTCGGGACGATCATCTTCCTGGTGCTGGTGATCATCAACTTCGTGGTCATCACGAAAGGCTCCGGGCGGATCGCCGAGGTGGCGGCCCGCTTCACGCTCGACGCCCTGCCCGGCAAGCAGATGGCCATCGATGCGGACCTCAACGCCGGCCTGATCGACGAGCAGGAGGCCCGCCGGCGTCGCGAAGACATCGGGCGGGAGGCCGACTTCTACGGGGCGATGGACGGGGCCAGCAAGTTCGTCCGGGGCGACGCCATCGCCGGGCTGGTCATCACCGCCATCAACATCGTGGGCGGCCTCGTCATCGGGGTGACGCAGCACGAGATGACCTTCGGCGAGGCTGCCGGCACCTTCACGCTGCTCTCCATCGGCGACGGCCTCGTCTCCCAGATCCCGGCCCTGCTCATCTCGACGGCCGCCGGCATCATCGTCTCCCGCGCCAGCGACGAGGCCAACCTGGCCCAGGACTTCAAAGGGCAGCTTTTCAGGAAACCCCATCCGATCTTCATCACCGCCGGCTTTCTGCTGCTGCTGGGGCTGGTGCCCGGCCTGCCGCTGTTCCCGTTCTGGCTCCTGGCCGGCATGACGGTGCTCGTCGGGCGGGCCCGGCTGCAGAGCGTCCGGCAAGAGGCGCAGGAGGCCGCCCGCCGGGCCGAAGCGGCCGCGGCCGAGGAGGAACCCCCGGAAGAACCCGCCGACCTGCTGCTCGTCGACCCGCTCGAACTCGAGATCGGCTACGCGCTGATCCCGATCGTCGACCCGAACCAGCGGGGGGACCTGCTGGAACGGGTAAAGCTGCTCCGGCAGCAGGTGGCCCTCGAGCTCGGCATCGTCGTCCCGCCGGTGCGCATCCGGGACAACGTGACGCTCCCGCCCAACCGGTACGTCATCAAGCTGCGGGGCAACCCGATCGCCGAGGGCGAAATCCTGCCGGGCTATCACCTGGCCCTGCTGGGGGACGAATCGATGCCGCCGCCGCCCGGCGTCCGCGTCCAGGACCCCACCTTCGGCCTGCCGGCAGTATGGATCGCCGAGCGCAACCTGCCCGAAGCCGAGCGGCAGGGGCTCACGGTCGTCGAAGCGCCCGCCGTGGTGACGACCCACCTGCTCGAAGTGCTGCGCAAACACGCCTACCAGCTGCTCGACCGGCAGGAAGTCAAAAAGCTCATCGACAAGGTGAAGGAGAAAACCCCGGCGCTGGTCGAGGAACTGGTACCCAACCTGCTCAGCCTGGGTGCCATCCAGAAGGTGCTCAAGCGCCTGCTGCAGGAACGCATCCCCGTGCGCGACCTCGTCACGATCCTCGAAGCCCTCGCCGACCACGCCCCCGGCACGAAAAACATCGACGTGCTGACCGAATATGCCCGGGCTGCGCTGGCTCCGACCATCACCCGCCAGTTCACCGGGGACGACGGCAGCATCCACGTCTTCGTCCTCGATCCTCATCTGGAACAACACTTGCTCGACAAAGCCCGCAACGGGGAGTTGAACCCGAACACGCTGGGGCTGGAGCCGCAACGTGCCGAGAAGCTGATCCAGGACGCCGACCGCCTGGTCAAACAGCTCATCGGTGACGGACGGCCGCCGGTGCTGCTGACCTCCCCCGTCATCCGCCCGACCCTGTTCAACTTTTTCTCTCCCATGGTACCCGACCTCGCGGTGCTTTCCTACAACGACCTGGTCTCCGACGCCCAGGTCGAGGTCAAGGGCCAGCTCCGGCTCACCTGAACACCCGCCGCGCTGAAATCTTCGCAGGAGAACCCGCATGCACGTAAAAACCCTGACCGGACCAAGCATTCACGCGTTGCTGGCCGAGGCCCGCACGCGCTTCGGCGACGACGTCGTACTGCTCGAATCGGAGCCGGCCCGCGGTGACCGGCCGGCCCGTATCACGGTGATGACGGACCGGCTGCCGCCGGCTTCCGAAGCCCCGCCGGCCCGGGAAGAACCGGCCCTGGCGCTCGTGGCGGATACCGGCCTCGCCGAAGTCGCGGCAGGCGGCGCCTCCACCCCGGGCGAACCCGTACGGGCGGCCGGCTACGGGTACCGCAAACGCCCCCTTCACCGGACCGAGACGACGCGGGCGGAGCTCTCCCCGGAGGCCGTCCCCGAGCCGCCCCGCACCCCCGGCCGGGACAGGCTCTTCGTCCCACCCGCCCCCACCGCTTCGACCGACGCCGGGGGGACCGACCGCGTCGCCGCACGGCTCGACCGGCTGGAAGAACGCCTGGCCGCCTTCGAACACCGGCTCGGCAACGCCCTCATAGGCATGAGCCAGCCCTGGATGGGCCTGCCGGTCTACGGGCGCCTGCTGGCCGCCGGCCTGCGCACCCGTACCCTCACCCGCCTCTTCGAGCGGCTCAGCCGGGACGGATTCGGGCCGGACGAAGACCCCGCCCGGCTGCAATGGGCCGTGGCTCACCGGCTGCGGGAGATGCTGAACGTCCCCAGCCCCCGAACGTGCGACGGGACGCAGCTCTTCATCGGTCCCAGCGGCGCCGGCAAAACGGCCCTGCAGATCAAACTGGCCAAAAACCCCCGCTTCCTGGGCCGGCACCAGACCTCCGTCATCGTGATCCGGCCCGAGGAAGAAACGGACCTCTGCTACCAGAACCCCGTCGAACTCTACCGGCGTTTCGACCTGCCCACGCAGACGGTCGCCTCGCCGGCGGAGATGGAAGCCGCCATGGAGCGGGCACGGCGGTTTGCCTACGTCCTGATCGACACGCCGCCGATGCCGCTCCGGCTCCCCGAAGCACGGCGGTTCCTGGAACGGCTCATCCACATCACCGCCCCGATCACCCCGCTGCAGGTTCACCTGGTCCTGAACGCCGCCGGCCTCCTCGACGGCTTCACCCCGGACTTCCTGGGGCGCCTGCCGCTGCACCCGGACACGCTCGCCCTCACCCACCTGGACGAGGCCGGCACGCTCGGCCATGTGGCCGAATGCCTGATGGCCCTCCAGCTGCCGGTCCAGTTCACCACGGACGGCCCCGGTGCCCTCGACCATATCCGTAGCTACTCCGCCACCTGGTTCGTCGAGGAGCTACTGGGCCTCCGCATCGTCGAGCGGGACACCGCGCCGGCGGCCTGGTCGCTGCTCTGAGCAACGTTTGCCCTCCCCAACGCATCCGTTTTCCCCTTCCGTATGAAACGACGCCCAATGATCCTGGCCTTCGTCAGCGGCAAAGGCGGTGTCGGCAAAAGCGTTCTGGCCGTCAACCTGGCCGAGACGCTGTGCCGGCAGGGCCACCGCGTCGCCCTCCTCGACGTCGACCTGGGGCAGGGGGCCTGCGCCGTGCTGCTCAACGAAACCCCCGTGGCGAGCGTGCTGGACGCCGTGCGAGGCAAGGCCCGGCTCATCGAGACGCTCCACGAAACCACGGGCGGCTTCACGCTGGTGCAGGCCGTGGCCGAAGCCGCCGGCGCCGACGGGCTCGAACACAAGCTCTTCCGGGAGCTCGACACCCTCCTGGGCGACCTCCGGCGCACACACGACGTCATCCTGCTCGACGCGCCGGCCGGCGTCGACGGCGCCGTGCGCTGGGCCCTGGACCGCGCCGACCTGGGCCTGCTCGTACTCGTGGGCGAGCCCACGGCCATCGCCGACGCCTACCGCCTGGCCAAGTTCGTCTGGCAGAACGACCCCGCCTACCCGCTGGGGGCCCTCGTCAACTACGCCGAAGACGAGGCGGACGCCCGCAGCGTGGCCGAGCGCTTCTCCCGGATCACGGCCCACTTCACCGGACAGGAAACATTGTACTTCGGCTGGGTACCTTTTTCCGCGCACATCCGCCGCTCGGTCCGTGAACAGTGCCCCGCCGTCCGCACGTTTTCGCCGGTCGCCAGGGTCTTCGACCGCCTGGGCCGCGCCCTCACCGCGGGCCGTCCGGTGCCGCTCGAGGCGCCCGCCTCCTGAAGAAACCGCCGTCTTTGCCGCCGCCGGCCCGCCTTCCCTCCCCGCCGTGCCCGAACCATCCTCCCGCCCGCCCCGGCCCGCACCTGCACGCGGCCCGCGCCGCCCGCACGGAGAGCCTTTCGCGTGGCATAATCCTTGCGGCCCTGCCGGTTGTCCCGATGCATCCCGTCGTTCCAAAAGTCTCTGATCGTCTTTCTTCGTTGCCGATGCGTGCCCTCTACACACAGTTCAGCGGTCTGGTCGGTCTGCTCACGTTCCTGAACCAGTTGATGCAGGAGGCCCCGCTGGAAAAGACCGTGTACGTGGGCCTGTGTGCCGGTCTGACCGTCTACGTGGTGCTCATTCTCGGGGACGTGGCGATTCACCGGATCCTGGAAAGCGCAGCCGGCCTGCAACAGGCCTCGCAGGCGGCGTCCGGAGACGCCGCGGGACAGCCGGACGACCGCGCCCCCTCGTCCCGGCCCGCGCGATCGAAGGCCCCGGATGCCCCCCCGGTGGCCCGCTCCGAAGACCGTCAAAACAAAGATGCCCAGACCGTTTGACCCCGGCCCAGCTGGCTAAAACCGGGCTTATAATTTTCCTGTGTTCCCATGGCTCAAGACCTACAAGCCCACGCTGTACGATACGCGCGAGAGCCCAACGAAGCCAACCGCGAAGCCGTGGTGCTTGCCGCCATCCCGCTGGTGCGCTCGGTGGTCGGCCGCCTCAGCATTCCCGACCATCCCCTGGCCACCCGGGAAGACCTGGAAAACGTCGGCATCCTGGGGCTGCTGCAGGCCCTGGAAGGCTATGATCCCGAGCGGGGTACGCCGTTCGTCTCCTACGCCTACGGCCGCATCCGCGGCGCCCTGGTAGACTACCTCCGCTCCATCGATGCCCTGCCCCGGGAACGGCGCCGGAAGCTGGCCGAAGCCCACCAGGCCCTCGACACGCTCCGCCAGGTCCTCGGCGCCGAACCCAGCGACCAGGACGTGGCCGACTACCTGGGCATCTCGCTCGTCGAATACCACACCCTGCTGCGCGATGCGCAGTGCCGCTTCTCGCTCTCGCTCCATTCCCCCGTCGACGTCGACGGCGAACAGATCGTCCTCGAAACCATCCCGAACGAGGACACCTTCCAGGCCTTCGAACAGATCGACCGTGCCTCGCTGCGGGAATACATCCAGACGCTGATCAAGGAATTGCCCGAGCGGGAGCAGACCATCCTCGCCCTCTACTACTTCGAAAACCTCACCCTGCGCGAGATCGCCGGGCTGATGAACCGCACCGAGGCGCGCATCTCCCAGATCCTCGGCAAAATCCTGATGACGCTGCGCACCCAGCTCACCCGCGCCCAGTCCCGGGCGGCCTGATCCGCCTCCTCACCGGCCGGCGCTTCGCCGCACCGCGCCCGCCCGGCCCGCCTGCGTAAAGGTTGCGCGAAAGGCTGAACAATTCCGGCACGGCACAGTATATTACGGGCTCTGGAAAAATTCAGCGCGGCGCGGCCCGAGACCGATCCCGCCTGGCCCGGCCGATCCGCTCCGGCAACCCGCGCTTTTGCACGATCCCAGTCTGTGTGGAGGTGTATTCATGGGTGTGATGAACAAGATGCGCGAGAATACCGGAGTGGTCCTCTGGATTCTCGTCATCGCTTTCGGTGTGATCTGGGTGCTCCAAGACGCCGGCACGTTCGACGTCGTCGGCAACCTGGGCAACCGGCTCGGCTCGGTCGACGGCGACATCATCACCGTCGAGGAATACCAGCAGGCGGTGCAGGCCCAGCTGGACGCCTACCAGCGCCAGAGCGGCGGCGAGGTGCCCCCCCAGATAGCCGACCGGATCCGCGACCAGGTCTTCGACCAGATCGTGGAGAACCGGCTCCGGGAGAAAGAGATGAAGCGCCTCGGCATCGACGTCTCGGACCAGGAGCTGGTCGACATGGTGCTGGGAGACGACCCGCATCCCCTCATCAAACTGTACTTCGGAGACGGCCAGGGCGGCGTCGACCGGGCCGCCCTGGAAAGCTTTCTGGCCAACCCGGACGCCAATGCCTCCTGGATTCAACTCGAGAACATCCTCCGCGCCCAGCGCCGCCAGGAGAAGCTCGACAACCTGATCACGGCCACCGTGCGCATCCCGGAAGCGGAGCTGCGGAATGAATACCTGCGGCGCAACCGCAAGGTGGACACCCGCTTCGTGGCCCTGCGCTATGCCGCCCTGCCGGACGACTCCGTCCAGGTGACCGACCGCGACCTGCGCAACTACTACAACGAACACCGGGAAGACTTCCGGCGGGAACGGTCCTACACCCTGCTCTACGTGACCCTGCCGAAGGTCCCGACCGCCGGGGATACGGCCGCCGTCGTGAACGACCTCCAGAGCCTGCGGGAAGCGTTCGCGCGGACGGACAACGACTCGCTTTTCCTGGCCCGCAACGGCTCGGAACGCCCGTTCACGGACGCCTACTTCCGGCGCGACGAGCTGGATGAGGCCCTCGCCGAAGCCGTCTTCGACGATCCCCGGCCCGGCGAGTTGATCGGCCCCATCTTCTCCGGCGACCTGGTCCACCTCGTCAAGATCCTCGACGTGCGCCCGGCCGAGGAGACGGCCGTGCGCGCGCGCCACATCCTCTTCCGGGCCCCCGAAGGCGACGCCGAAGCCCGTGCCGAGGCCCGCCGCCAGGCGATGGACGTCCGCCGCGAGTTGCTCCGCGGTGCCGACTTCGCCGAAATGGCCCGCCAGCACTCGGCCGACGGCACCCGCGCCCGGGGCGGCGACCTGGGCTGGTTCGGCCCGGGCCGGATGGTCGAGCCCTTCGAGCAAGCCGCCTTCAACGCCCGCGTCGGCGAGATCGTCGGCCCCGTCGAGACCCAGTTCGGCTACCACCTCATCCAGGTGACCGAACGCGCCGACAAAGAGGTGAAGCTGGCCGACCTGGCCCTGCGCATCCGCACCAGCATCGCCACCCTGAACGAGATCCAGGAAACGCTCGGCGACGTGCAGTACTTCGCCGGCGAAAGCGGCGACTTCCGGGCCGAAGCCGAACGGGCCGGCCTGGAGGTCCGCACCGTACAGGTACAGGCGGACCAGCAGTTCATCCCCGGCATCGGCAACAGCACCACCCTGCGCAACTTCCTCGAACGTGCCGAGCCGGGTGACGTCTCCGACGTGATCGAGCTCGACGAGCAGTTCGTCGTGGTCCAGCTGGAGACGGTGACCCCGGAAGGTTATCGCCCGTTCGAGGAGGTCCGCGCCCAGATCGAACCGCGCGTGAAGAACCAGAAGAAGGCGGCCATCCAGAGCCGGCGGCTGCGCGAAGCCCTGGCGGCACACGGTTTTGACGGGCTGGCCGCCGCCCTGCCCGGCGCCATCGAACAGACGGCCACCGGCCTCTCCTACCAGAGCGTCACCGTCCCCGGCCTGGGACGCGAGCCGGCCTTCGTCGGCACGGCCCTCGCCCTGAACGAAGGAGACGTCTCCGACGTGATCGAAGGCAACAACGCCGCCTTCGTGCTCCAGGTGACCCGGGTGGAGGAACCGCCCGCCCCCACCGCTGCCGACCTGGAGCAGCTGCGGACGACCCTCCTGCGCCAGCGGCAGAACCTGGTCCGCAACCAGTGGATCACCGCCCTGCGGGAAGAAGCCGACATCACGGACAACCGGCGGTTCTTCTTCCAGTGATCCCCACGGCGATCGGTACCGGCGGAAACACCCGGGGCATGTCGACCTTTCGGCATGCCCCTTTCTTTATGCACCGGGCGCTCCGGTGCAACGAACGCCTCCTTTTTCCGAATACCGGCCCGGAACCCGCTCCCTTTCAACCCGACCCGCTCGCTCCATGAACCACCCGTTCCTTCCCCGCACGTACACACCGGCCCTGCTCTGCGCCACCCTCCTGCTCGTTCCCACGCCTGGCCGGGCCCAGACGGCCGAAGCCGAGGTGCGCCAGGTCATCCACCAGCTCTTCGACGGCATGCGGGCCGGCGACAGCACCATGGTCCGCGCCGTCTTCGACCCCACCGCCCGCCTGGTGACCACCTTCACCGATGCCGACGGCACCCCCTCCCTCCGCGAAGGCTCGGTCGACCGCTTCGTGCAGGCCGTCGGCGCACCCCACGACGAGGTATGGGACGAGCGCATCTGGGATCTGGACATCAAAGTGGACGACAACCTGGCCGCCGCCTGGATGAAATACGCCTTTTTCGCCGGCGAACGCTTCAGCCACTGCGGCGTTAACGTGTTCGTCCTGGCCCGTCGCCCCGACGGCTGGAAGACGGTCTACCTGGCCGACACCCGCCGCCGTGGGGACGCCTGCGAGATGCCTCCCGACCGGTAACACCGACCTCCATGGCCGAACCCAAACGCGCGATCTTCGCCTCGGGCTGCTTCTGGGGTACCGAATACCATTTCCAGCGTGCCCCCGGTGTCCTCTCCACCCGCGTCGGCTACACCGGAGGCCACAAGCCCAACCCGACCTACCGCGACGTCTGCTCCGGCACGACGGGCCATGCCGAGGCCGTCGAGGTGTACTACGACCCGGAAAAGACCACCTATGAGGCGCTGGCCCGGCTGTTCTTCGAAACGCACGACCCCACGCAGGTCAACCGCCAGGGCCCCGACGTCGGCGAACAATACCGCTCCGCCATCTTCTACCTGGACGAGGAGCAGAAGGAGGTGGCCGAGCGGCTCATCCGCATCCTCCGGGAGAAAGGCTACGACGTCGCCACCGAGGTCACCCCGGCCTCGACCTTCTGGCCGGCGGAATCCTACCACCAGAAGTACTACGAGGCCACGGGCAAAACCCCCTACTGCCACGTCTACACGAAACGTTTCTGACCCGCTGCGCAGCAGGCTGCGGCCGACGCGACGCCCGGCAGACGACGCCTACCCTTCGGCTTCCTGCACCGGGAGCTGCAGGGTGCGGGGATCGACTTCGAACGTACCCCGGTAGACCACCACGGCCGGTCCTTCGAGGTAGAGCCCGTCCATGCCCGGC
Source organism: Rhodocaloribacter litoris (assembly GCF_011682235.2). NCBI lineage: Bacteria > Pseudomonadati > Rhodothermota > Rhodothermia > Rhodothermales > Rhodothermaceae > Rhodocaloribacter > Rhodocaloribacter litoris. The sequence continues at coordinate 894,847 of NZ_CP076718.1, forward strand.
CCGTTCCAGCCGACGGTGAGGACGCCCCCGGGCATCCGGACCTCCACCACGCCCGCCGCCACCCATCCGCGCAGCCGGGCCACCAGGGCGGCCGCCGTGGCCCCCGTGCCACAGGCCAGGGTCTCCGCCTCGACCCCCTTCTCGAACGTCCGTACCCGAAGCCGGGCCGGCGTCTCCCCGCCGGCCTCGACGACCTCGACGAAGTTCACATTCGTCCCGTCCGGGGCAAAGGCGGCCGCGTGCCGGATGGCCGCCCCGCGCTCGGTCACCGGCACCGTCGCCACCGAGGGCACCCGGCAGACGGCATGGTGCGTTCCCGTCCAGATGTAGTCGGCCGGCCCGCCCTCGCCGGCGCCGAGGCGGTCGGGGTGGTAGGCCTCAAACGGGGGCATGAAGAGCCGGACGGGCGCCTCGGGGTCGGCCGGCACACGGGCCCGGTAACGCCCCGAGACCGTCCCGAAGACCAGTTCTTCCCGGTCGATCCCGGCCATCCGGGCAAAGCGCGCCAGGCACCGCGCTCCGTTGCCGCACATGGCCGGCGAACCGTCGGCATTCAGGTAGCGCATGAAGAAGTCGTCCCCCTCCGGCGCGGGCGCCTCCAGGGCCAGCAGCCCGTCCGCGCCGATGCCGGTACGCCGGCGACACCACCGCCGGGCCAGCGCGGCCAGTTCATCCGGGTGAAAGTTGAAGAACCGGTTATCGATAACGATAAAATCATTGCCGGCCCCGGACATCTTCGTAAATTCGACGATGAGCTTTCGGGTGATCATCGGATCTGACGGCGGCGAGCAGACGACATCCACCGGAAAATAGGCGCGTTCGGGCACCATTGCCACGCCACGCCGTACAATACGCACGGGATTCATCTGGCGCCGGGACGCCGGGGTCCTCCCATACCGGCATCCGGCCACTTCGTTGTTTATCAACCAGCTAGCTGACTTTGGCAGAAAAGCGTCTCACGATTGACAAGGCGGAGCCCCTGCTGCTTTTCGGGTTCAATGACAAACATCTTCGGAAGGTGGAGGGGGCCTTTCCCGATACCCGCATCACCGCGCGCGGCAACCAGGTCATTCTGCAGGGGGATCCCGAAAGCCTGCACCGCATCGAGCGGATCCTCGACGAACTGACCGTCGTCCTCAACCGCAACGGCAACCTGACCGAGAACGACGTCGAGACCGTGCTGGCCCTGTTCACCGTTGGCGACGGGGCGAGCGGACGGGCAGGGCTCGACGCGCAGAACGTCGTGCTGTTCACCCCCGGCGGGTCGGTCAAGGCCAAAACGCCCAATCAGATCCGGCTCGTCGAGAGCGCACGGCACAACGACATTGTCTTCGCCGTGGGGCCGGCCGGCACGGGCAAGACGTACACGGCGGTGGCCCTGGCGGTGGCGGCCCTCAAGTCGCGCCAGGTCAAAAAGATCGTCCTTTCACGCCCGGCCGTCGAGGCGGGAGAGCGGCTGGGCTTCCTTCCCGGCGACTTTCGGGAGAAGGTCGATCCGTACCTTCGCCCGCTCTACGACGCCCTCGAAGACATGCTGCCCCGCGACAAGCTCGCCGGCTTCGTGGAGCAGAACGTCGTCGAGATCGTGCCGCTGGCCTACATGCGCGGGCGGACGCTCAACTCGGCCTTCGTCATCCTCGACGAGGCCCAGAACGCCACCCACCTGCAGATGAAGATGTTCCTGACGCGCCTGGGGGCCAACAGCCGCGCCATCATCACCGGCGACGTCACGCAGACGGACCTGCCCAGCCGCGAGCACAGCGGCCTCGTGCAGGCCCGGCAGATCCTCGAAGGCGTCGAAGGGATCGACTTTGTCTACTTCGACGAAGGGGACGTCGTGCGCCACCGCCTCGTGAAAGACATCATCAAGGCGTACGAGCGGTACCACCAGGACGAAGAACAGCGCACGGGCGGCAACCCGCGCTGAGCGACGGCTCAGGCACCGGCGAGGAGGGCCTCCGGGGGCACCACGTACGGCTCCCGTACCTCGGTGGGGTTGTTGTGCTCGTCGACCAGGACGATGCGGGGGCGATGGCGCCGGGCCTCCTCGGGCGTCATCTGGGCATAGGCAATGACGATGACCTCATCCCCCCGGGCCGCCAGACGGGCAGCCGGCCCGTTCAGGCAAACGGTGCGGCTTCCGGGAGCCCCGGGAATGGTGTAGGTTTCCAGACGGGCCCCGTTGTTCACGTTGACCACCTGCACCTTCTCATAGGGCAGGATGCCCGAGGCGGCGAGCAGCTCTTCGTCCAGCGTGATCGAGCCCTCGTAGTAAAGATCCGCCTCCGTCACCCGGAGCCGGTGCAGCTTGGCCCGAAACATGGTGAGGGTCATGTCCTTCGCGGTTGGTCGAAACGGGTAGCGCTTTCAGCCGGGCGGCACGCGGATGAACGCATTGTCGATGAGGCGCGTGTTGCCGAAGAAGACCGCGACGGCGGCCAGGGCTTCCCGGCCCGGCTGCAGGAGGTCGACCGGCTGCAGCGTCTCGGCATCGACGACCTCGGCATACTGCACCCGGGCCAGCGGGGCTTCGGCCAGCGCGCGGCGCATCGCTTCAACAAGCAGGGTCACCCGCTGTTCCCCCGCCCCGGCCAGGCGCCGGGCCTCCTCCACGGCCCTCGAGAGCACCACCGCCTGCGCCCGCTCTTCCGGCGTCAGATAGACGTTCCGGGAGGAAAGCGCCAGCCCGTCCGGCTCCCGCACCGTCGGTACCCCCACCATCTCCACGTCGAAGTTGAGGTCGTGCACCATCCGGCGCAGGATCAGGAACTGCTGTGCATCCTTGAGCCCGAAAACGGCCACGTGCGGCTTGCAGGCCAGAAACAGCTTGGCGACCACCGTGGCAACCCCGCGAAAATGCCCGGGCCGGAAACGCCCGCACAGATGCTCGTCCAGCCCCTGCACGACGACCCACGTCCGGTGCGCCGCCTGCCCGCCCGGGTACATCGCCCGTTCATCCGGCGCGAAAACGACTTCCACCCCCCCCAGCGCCTCCAGCTTCTCCAGATCGGCTTCCAGCGTGCGCGGATAGCGGTCAAAATCCTCCCCCGGAGCAAACTGGGTGGGGTTGACGAAGATGGAAACCGTCAGGTGATCGGCATGGTGACGGGCTTCCCGGACGAGGGCCAGGTGGGCTTCGTGCAACGCACCCATCGTGGGCACAAGCGCCAGACGACGCCCCGCCCGCCGCGCCCCGTCCGCCTCGGCCTGCATGGCCTCCACCGTGCGAATGAGCTTCATGACCCGCCTGGCTTGCCTCCCGTTGCGACGCTCCGAAAAAAAAACCTTCATAACTGATGTTACGCAGTAGGCGACGAAGCCGTCACGTTGCTTCCCCTTCGCTTCGTGGCGGGCCCCTCGACCAGGGAGAGGGCGACCCCCATCCCCCCTTCGGGGACCTTCCCCCTGCAGGGCCGCCGGGGGCGGCCAGGGGGAAGGGCTTGGGCCGAGACGATGCGGCCATGCAGCCCCTCCCCATGCAAAGGAGGTGTCGCGAAGCGACGGAGGGGTAGTCCTGCTATCCCACAGGTCTCCACTGCGTAACATCAGTTCATAATATACGGGCAACACCCCGTTCAAACCCGGCACAGCACGCGGCCGGACGTTTTCCCCCGGTCTTGCAGGTATTTTCTCAGATTTTTTTTATCGAACGGGTGCGCTTCCGGAAAGGTGGAATTATATACCGGAAGGTGTTGCGGCCATCGCCGGGGGAGCCCCGGGGAACGGACCCCAACGGGCGTGTGACCCGTCCGATCGGCGTGCACACACCGCGCTTCCATCCCTCGCCCCGGCCGCTATCGCTCTAAGCACCCCTTTGCTCCGACCACGGCAACGCCCACGCGAAAGAGGTTTTCCCATGTCCAGCCATCGCATAGAAAAGGATTCGCTCGGTGAGGTACAGGTACCCGCCGAGGCGCTCTACGGCGCACAGACGCAGCGCGCGCTCGAAAACTTTCCCATCAGCGGCCTTCGCTTTCCCCGCCGCTTCATCGAAGCCCTGGGCCTGATCAAGCAGGCGGCCGCCGTCGCCAACCGCGATCTGGGCCTGCTCGACCCGGAGAAGGCCGAGGCCATCATCGCCGCCGCCCGGCAGGTCGTCGACGGTGAGGTGGACGACCAGTTCGTGCTGGACATCTTCCAGACCGGCAGCGGCACCTCGACGAACATGAACGCCAACGAGGTCATCGCCAACCTGGCCACCGAGCACCTGGGCGGCCGGCGCGGCTCGAAGCTCGTGCACCCGAACGACGACGTCAACATGTCGCAGTCGTCGAACGACGTGATCCCGACGGCGATGCACATCGCGGCCCGCATGGCCCTCGAAGCGGAGCTGATCCCGGCCCTGCAGCGGCTGCTGGCGGCCCTCGAAGCCAAGGCCGAGGCCTTCGACGACGTGCTCAAGAGCGGCCGTACCCACCTGATGGACGCCACCCCGGTGCGCCTCGGTCAGGAGTTCGGCGGCTATGCGGCACAGATCCGCAACGGCATCCGTCGCCTGCGAGAGGCTTCCTACGAGCTTTCCTGGCTGGCCCTCGGCGGCACCGCCACCGGCACCGGCATCAACCGCCATCCCGAGTTCCCCGCACGGGCCATCCAGCTCATCAGCGAGGTGACGGGCCTGGAATTTTTCGAAGCCGAGAACCACTTCGAGGCCCAGGCCGCGAAGGACGGCTACGTCATGGCCGCCGGTGCGCTCAACACCCTGGCCGTCTCGCTCATGAAGATCGTCAACGACATCCGCCACCTCGCCAGCGGCCCGACGAGCGGGCTGGCCGAGATCCGGCTGCCGGCCATCCAGCCCGGCTCGTCCATCATGCCGGGCAAGGTCAACCCGGTGCTCTGCGAGGCCGTGATGATGGTCTGTGCCCGCGTCATGGGCAACCACCTCACGATCACCGTCGGCGCCCAGCACGGCAACTTCGAGCTGAACACGATGATGCCGGTGATGGCCCATGCCATGCTCGAGAGCATCCACATCCTCACCGGCGCCTGCGACGCCTTCCGCACGCGCTGCCTCGAAGGCATCGAGGCCGACCGCGAGCGGTGCCGCGAGTTGCTCGAACGCAATCCCGCCATTGCCACAGCCCTCAACACGGTCATCGGCTACGACAAGGCCGCCCAGGTGGCCAAAACCGCCGCCGCGCAGCGCAAATCCGTTCGCGAGGTCGTCAAAGAGATGGGCCTGCTCACGGACGAGGAGCTGGACCACTACCTGAACGTCCGGGACATGACCGAGCCGGGTATTCCGGGACATTGAACGCTGGCGTCCGGTGCGCCGTTCGGCGGCGTACCGGTCCTCCTCAACGCCCGGTGAGTTCCCGGACGCGGGGGCGGGCCAGTATCCACGCGGCGAGCGTCATGCCGTCCCACAGCACGTTCTCCCCGATCAGCCGGTCCACCTCGGGCGGTTCCAGGCGTTCGAGGACGAACTCTTCGGTGGCGTCCGGCACGGCGCCGGCGGCCGGACGCAGCCCGGTGGCGACGTAGACGCGGCACATCTCGTCGGTGACGCCGTTGTACGGGTTGAAGCTCCCGACCGGCTCCAGGTGCACGGCCTCGAAGCCCGTCTCCTCGGCCAGTTCCAGCCGGGCCGTTTCGTCGTACGTGTGCCCGTCCTTCACGCTGCCGGCCGCAAACTCGAGGCTCTCCCGGTCGCACAGGTAACGGTACTGCCGGACGAGCACCACCCGGCCGTCGTCCAGCAGCGGAACGACCATGCTCGAACCGTTGGTGTGCACGTAGTGGTACTCGCCCGCCACCCCGCCCGGGATCTCGAACCGGTCACGCCGATACGTCCACCAGGGATTGCGAAAGAGCACTTCCGTGCCGAGCCGCTTCCAGCGTTTCAACATGGCTTCCCCGCCAGGTGACCCGAAAGGCGGCTATCGACCGGCCCGGAACGGCACGACGAACTCGGTCCGATCCCACTGGAGGCGCAGCAACCCGCCCGCCGGGGTCTCGTCCACCAGGATGGTAAAGGGTTCGACGACCGCGTCGAGCTCCCGCCGTTGCATGGGAACACGGCCCAGGTCGCGTTCGGGATCGTAGGAGGTTCCCCCCTGCCCCGTCTGCCGGTTGATGATCAGCAGGCCGCCGTCGGGCTGCGGGATGGTGAAGAGGGTGTAGGTGCCGGCCGGCACCTGCAGCTCGCCGAAGACAAGCGGGCGGTCCGTGGTCAGGTGCGTGGCCCGGTTGGCTCCGGTGCGCCACACCTCGCCCCAGGGTACGAGCGCCCCGAAGATCTCGCGCCCGCGCTTGTACGGCACGCCGTAATCGACCACGATCGTGGCACCATGAACCGTGGCCCGGGCCTCGCCCCGCGTCGACAGGGGGCCGAACGACTGCCCGGCGGCGTCGCGCGCGGCGAAGCGCTCGGCCAGGGCTTCCAGATCCACTGCGGGCTGGCGCCGGACGCGGAGCTTGCGCGTCGTGCCGGACGCATCCAGCTCGACGAGCCGCCCCGCCGCATCGACGCGGACGCCCATCGTGCCCCGGAACGGATGGGTGACGGTCATCGAGTCGGGACCGGCACGGCGCACGACGAACGACATCACGTTCGAGCCGGCAAAGAGGGGTTGCACGAGGCTATCGGCCCCGGCGGCCCGGGCCCGCATGAGCATCAGCTCGAAGGGCCAGTGGATCATGTCGAGGAAAGGCAGGACGTCCGGCGGCGCCGCCAGGGCCCGGCGCCGCGTCTCCTCCCCGGCGGTGGTGACGATCACGAGGCTGTCCCCCTCGAACGTGGCCACCTCCTGCCGGGACGGCGGTGCCTCCGGCGGGGCCGTCGCCTCGCGCACGGTCGCCTCGAAGCGGCGGAGCTGCCCCGCCTCGTCGAGCTCGAGCCGGTACCGGTGCACCGTGGTCACCGGCGTGCGCAAGACCACCTCGGCCTCCATCCCCTCCGGCACGTGCCGGAACCGTTCGACGGCCAGCGTATCCTCACCGAGGACGGTGACGAAGGCTCCCTGCCCGGCTTCGTCGCGCGGCGCCGTGTCGCATCCGAAAAGCAAGCCTGCAAGCAGAAACGGGATCAGTAGACGCATGGGTTCGGGGGATTTTTTCTTAACGTCGTCCGAAAAGCGGGCCAACGCGGTGTGGAGCGGGTTCGGCGTCGTGCCCGGAAGGTTCCACAAAATAGGCGTCCCGGCCCCACACATGGAAGGGGCTTGCCATCAAGCGCGACGACCGGGCCACGAAACGCACCGGGCACGCAACGGAGCGCCGCCCCGGCACGTTCGCGCTAGCGGCCGGCCTCCATCGCCCGCACGTGCTCACCGAACTTCTCCGAGAGGCTTTCGACCTGGGGAACCCGCTCGGACACGTAGTCCCAGGCACGCGGCAGCACGCCGGCGACCGGATCGTAGAGCACCGATCCCTGCTCGAGTTCTTCCCCCGGCAGTCCCACGTAGTGGAGCACGAGAAAGACGACGCTGAGCGCCAGGGCGGCCTTGAAGGCCCCGAGCGCCCCACCGCCGAGCCGGTTCAGGAACGTCAGCTTGAGCACGCCCACGAGCCCCTCGACCATCCGCGCCAGCGCAAAGACGGCGATCTGTATCGCCATGAAAACGAGGATGAATCCCACGAGCGGGGCGATCCGGTCGGAGAGGCCGAGGCTCTCGGCCGCCATGTCCCCCACGGGCGTCATGAACTGCACCCCCAGGATGAACGCCAGCACCAGGGAGACCACGCTCGCCACCTGCCGGATCAACCCGGTCGAGAAGCCGTGCACCGCCCCGGCGAGCAGGATGAAGAGGATCAACAGGTCGAGTGTGTTCATGACCGGCGTGCGGGGGTTGGAGGATCAGGAGGCCGGTTCGGAGAGCAAGGCCCGTGCCAGCGCCTGCACCTGGCGGCCGTCGGCCCGGCCGCGCAGGCGTGCCATGGCCGTTCCCATCACCCGGCCCAGGTCGCGCACGGACGTGGCGCCCGTCTCGGCGATGACCTGTTGCAGCACCGTACGGATCTCCGCTTCGCCGAGTTGCTCCGGGAGGTAGGTTTCGATCACGGCCAGCTCCTCGCGCTCCTTCGCGGCGAGGTCCTCCCGGCCCGCCTGCTCATACTGCTCGATGGCATCCCGCCGCTGCTTGGCCTGTTTTTGCAGAACGGCCAGCTCCTGCTCCTCCGTCAGCGTCGCCTCGCCGCCCGTCCGTTCTTCGATCTCTTTTTCGAGCAGGGCGGCCCGCAACGAACGGATCGTACGCAGCCGCACCGCATCCTTCGTGCGCATCGCCTCTTTCAGATCTTCCGAAAGCCGCTCCTTCAATGACATGGTCGTACGCGATTGAAACAGACAGAATGTCCCTGCAAGGTAACGAATCCTCCCCGAAATTGGGATGCGACAGGGCAGGATTCCGGACGAGCCGGCCCGTTCCCGTAAAAGCGTTCGGGCGGGCGGAAGCGGGCTTCAGCGCAGGAGGAGCCGCCGTCACTTCTCTCTCACGCGACCCGTGCAGAAAACCCCATTTCCAGATCGATAGCACGCAGTACTCTTTGGATCTTATCTACCTCCTTCTTTTCGAAATAAGCTTCGCCGCACTGCGTGCACACCCATGCCGGCAGCGCATGCCAGTGGATATGATACCCGTTCCTATCAACCGAGAACGGGGCTCTTTTCTTCTCCATCCTGCCCTGGCAGTACATACATTCCATCAAACCTTCCTCCGCTTAAAATCCTCCGACCATACCTCTGGGTCGGGAACATAAGCCGTTATGATCGCAAAGTATTCGTCTTTTGGGACACAGACCACATGCACGGCCCGCCTGCCTGTCCCATAGCCCAGCATCAAGCAGCTATGCCCTCGCCGGTCCTCTGGATAATCCTCAATCACCTCTCCGTTCCAGATCACGTCTTCGATCTCCTCCGAGGAAATCATTCGATCCGGCCGGGACATCGGGCGAATGGCATGAGACAGGAAAAGATCCGCTTCGATGCAGCCTCTCTAACCTTCTGTTGAATATCCACTGCAAAGATGGGTTTGCGCCAACGGCGTAAGCTCACGTCTCTGCAGCGTGTTGATCAAGCCGTTGTCCCGGGCGGAAGCGGGCTTCAGCGCAGGAGGAGCCGGATGGCGAAGAAGCCGAGGCTGATCTGGCTGACGCCGAGGGCGATGCCGGAATAGAGGTCATAGCGTTCGATGGCCGGGCGCAGGCGCGGGTCGCCGGTCCTCTGGTAGTGGTCGAACCGCCGGTCGGCTTTCATCTTGAAATGCACGGCCAGGGCGCCGGCCGCGAGCGCCGTTCCGACGGCAGCGTAATCGATCCAGGCCCGGTGTTTCCCCGGCGGCTGCCAGTCCACCTCGGCGCCCGGGAAGGCGGCCGCGGCTGCTGCCACCGGCGTCAGGGCGACCACGTGCCGGTTCCAGAGGGCCGTGCCGGCCGGCCGGCGTTCCCGCTCGAACCCCGGCAGGTCGATCACCAGGTCCCCCTGGAGCGGGGCCGGACTCCGGTACGTGAGGGGCGTCTCACCCAGGCGGACCCGGCCGCTGTCCGTTGCCAGGTAGACGGGCGCCCCGAACGGAATGGACTCGACGCGGTAGTGATACGGGAAAGGCAGGTGGAGCCGGAGCGTGTCGCCGGGTGGCAGGGCCGCCAGGTCGACCTGCCGGGGTTCGATCGTCCAGGCGTCGACCGCCGGTGGTACGAGACGAAGCACGCGCACGCCGGGCGGAAGCGTAAAGACCGCCCTGGAGGCCGGCCCCAGCCAGAGCGAATCCGCAAAGACCATGGCCTTTGGCTCGTTCGTCTCCAGGACGAGCACCGCCCCCCCCTGGGCGACGGCGTCGCCGGAGAGGCCCGGCAACCCGGCGATCAGACTCGAGACGAGCAAGACGATCCTGCGCATAGCCGTTTGAAAAGATCGGTTCAGCGGGTGCCGGCCGGCGGGCCGGTGTGCGGGACGAAGGCGTACACCGCATGCGGCTCGGCCAGCACGACGAGCAGGCCGTCCCGCGCCGCCATCGCGGACTTGACCCGTCCTTCGAGCCGGTATTCCCAGGTCTTCATGCCGTCGGACCGGTTGACGGCATAGAGCATCCGCCCCATCGTGCCCACATAGATGGTCTCGCGAGTCAGGAGCGGCGGGGCGGTGATGGCATCGGGCGCGGCGAAGGTCCAGCGCACCTGCCCGGTGGCGGCGTCGAGCAGGCGGAGGACGCCGTCCGAACCGCCGACGGCGAGGTCGCGGCCGTCAAGGGCGGGCGCGGCCAGGCGCACGGTCGTGTCCGGCACGGCGAAGGTCCAGCGCACCTGCCCGGTGGCGGCCTCCAGGGCCAGCAGGCGCCCGCGCGTGGTGGCGAAGAAGAGCGTGGCGCCGTCGGTCGTGGGGGTCACCTCGACGGGCCGGCCCAGGTGCCGTGTCCAGACCGGGGTGCCGTCCCCGGGACGCAGGGCCGCCACCCGGCCCTGTTCGTCGACGACGACGACGCGGCCGGCGGGGTCCGAGGGGTCGGATCCGGTAGCCACCGGCGTTGCCAGCACGGCGGCTCCGCCGCGCGTACCGGTCGTCTCATGCAGCCGGCGCGTCCAGCGGGTCTCCCCCGTGCGGGCGTCGAGGGCCCAGACGGTGCCCTCGACGTCGGCGACAAAGAGGGTCTGGCCCAGCAACAACACACCGGCCTCGATGGGCGGCGCCTTCCGGAGCGACCAGACCTCCGCCGGGCGGGCCAGGTCGAGCGCGCGCAGCACCTTGCCGCCCCAGGCCACCGGCACGTACAGCAGCCCGTGCCCGACGGCCGGCGTCCCATCGACCGCCTCCCCGACGCCCTGGGTGCCGATCTTCTTGCCGTCGGCGACCCGGATGCCATGCACCTCCCCGTGCCGCGTCGCCACCAGGACGGACTCGCCGAGCAGCAGCGGCGACACCGGCCCGAAGCCTCCCCCTGCGTCATACGTCCAGGCCAGATCCAGCGGGGGGTTCAACGGCACATCCACCGCGTGCCCGCGCCGGGGCGAATCGCCCTCGGTCAGCCAGTCGCTCTCCCGGACGAGGGCCGGGCGCTCCAGCCGGAGGGCCGTGCAGCCGGTGCCGAGCAGCAGCACCGCCGGCAGCACCACCAGGTACCCGGCAACCCTGCCCCCGCCTTTCCTCCCGTTCTTCATCACCCCTGGCAACGACATCACGGCTCAGAAATCGAAACCGAAGAAAAACTGTTTGAACGTCTTATCCCGTCGCGAGAAGCCATCACGGAAGCGGTACCCGATGTCGTAGCGCAGCACAAAGGCCCCGAAGAGGTTGAGCCGGAAGCCGATACCGGTCGACCCCAGCGTCTCCCCGGCGAAGATCTCCGGGACGCGGTCGTGATAGCCGTCATTCCAGGCGTGGGCGGCATCGAAGAAGAGGGCGCCGCGCAGGTTGGCGATGCCGAAGGGAGCCAGGATCGGGAAAAGGACGGAGGGGGCCTTCAGGATCGGAAAACGCAGCTCGTGCGAGGTGAACCACATCTTCTTGCCGCGCACGTCGAGGAAGGGGAAGCCGCGCAGGTCCCAGCTTCCGCCGAGGACATACAGGCGGGCTTCTCGGCCCTGGTTCCACCGCCCCATCACCCAGGAGGCCAGCGTCACGTCCGAGGTGATCCGGAGGTAATGGCGCACGTCGGCGATCAGGCTGAAGTAGCTGACATTCGAGTACAGCACGTCGGTGGTGTAAGCCAGCGTCAGGCGCCCGCGCCACCCGTCGATGGGCCCGTTGTAGTGATAGAGGGCGTTGTCGTGCACGAGCGAAAGGCCGGTCGAGAGCAGGAGGGCGTCGCGGTCGATGTTGCGGATGGCGATCTCCTTGTTGCTCCAGTTGAGTGACGAGCTTACCTCCAGCCGCCGGAACTTCGAGATGGGGTAGCTGACCGAGCCGAAGCCGCCGTAGATGGTTTCATAGACGAAGGGGAACTCGGTGGGCGCATCGGGATCGGTGATGTCGTAGCGCCGGCCGCTGAAGCGGTAGAGACCGTAGCCGATGTTGGTGCGCCGGTGGAGCTGGAAGCGGGCGACGGAAAAGCTGAGGCTCTTGAGGAAGTCGTCGCGGGTACTGCCGGTGTTGTACAGGGTCAGGAAGAGGTGGTCGTCGCCGAGCATGTCGGAGAAGGCAAGCACGGCCCCGCCCGTCGTTCCGAGGACGGGACTCTGGCTGACGACGCCCTGTGCGATGTCCAGCTTGAATTTCTTCTTGTAGGGCGAGCGTGTGGCGCCGCCCTCACCGAGATCGACTTGCCCGAAGGCCCAGGAGGGGCCGGTCCGGGCCAGGTCGACGTCCACCTTCTCTTTCGGATAGGCCAGGAGCGAGTCGAGGCCGGTCAGGGCCCGGATGGTGAAGCGCAGTCCTTCGAAGCTGGTAAAGAGCACGTTGCCGGCATCGGTCCAGACCGGGTCGAAGGCGGCGGTGGTGAGGTTGGTGAGGCGATAGAGGGTGCGGGTGGTAGCAGGCCGCAGGGCCGCCCCGGTCGCGTCGGGGTCGGCGGCCGAGGCGACGGCCGGGACATCGCCCAGGGCCTGCGTCATGTCCGCCACCCAGAGGTCCTGCGGCCCGTAGCGGCCGGTGCTGTCCTGGAAGGTGCTGGTGAAGATGAGGTGGCGGCCGTCCGGGCTCCAGCGCGGCGAGAAGTCGTGCCGCTTTCCGAAGGTGACATAGCGGACGTGGCCGGTTTCGAGGTCGTAGGTAAAGAGGTTATAGTATCCATGACGCCCCTCCGAGGTGCGGTCCGAGGAGAAGGCGATCCAGCGGCCGTCCGGGCTCCAGGCGGGATCGCGGTCGTCGTAGGGGTCGTCGGTGAGGCGCTGCAGCGCGCCCCGGTCCATGTGATAGACGTACAGGTCGCTGTAGCCGCTCCGGTCGATGGAGGAGAAGACGAGCCGCCGGCCGTCCGGGCTCCAGGCAGGCGAGTAGATGGCGATGAGGTCTTCGAACTCGTACGTCGGCCCCAGCGCATCGGCAACCAGGTCGTAGACGTGGATGACGTCCCGGCCGCCGCTCTGCGTGACGAAGGCCAGCTTCCCCTGAGGCGAGATGCTGATCCGGCTCTCGAGCAGGTGGAACGCTTCGAAACGGTCGCTGCGTTCCCCGTGGATGAGCACCTCCGGCTCCCCGACCGGGCGGAGGCGCTCGTCGACGGCGACCGCATACACGTTGCTGTAGCCGGTCTTGTTACCCACGAAATAGACTTTCCGGGTGCCGTCCGGAAAGCGGAAATAGTCCGGCTTGCCGTTGAAGCCTTCGACCGCCACGCCCCCCGCCAGCAGCGACGGCGCCTCGACGTCCTCCAGATGCGGGTAATACTGCGCCTTCAGCCAGGCCTCCCACCGCTGCCCGATGGTGCGGTAGTCCTCCTTCAGCGTGTATTCCATCACCTTCTCGAAGTTGCGGTCCACCCACACGTTCTCGATCAGCCGGAGGAGCTTCTCCTCGCCGTACGTCTCGGAAATGAAGCGGCACAGCGCCTCGCCCTGCTTGTACATCACGAAGGAGCCGTAGATGCGGAAGATGTCCGGCAACGGGACGAGGTAGTTGGCAAAGAGGGCGTCCCGGATGACCATCTCGTGCTGGTAGTCCGGCGGCCCTGACCAGTACTCGGCGAGCCCTTCGGTGAACCACAGCGGCACGAACCGGTCCGGCGGCTTGCGGTGGTCGCGCAGCACCCGCAGGATCTTGTTGTAGGTGAAGACGTGCACGAGTTCGTGACGCACGACCCGGCGGAACCGGTGGAGGTTGCCGTTGGCCGGGATGACCACCCGGCCTTTGAGAAATTCGAAGAACCCGCCGACCCCGTCCGGGATGAACCCCGGCGTCGTGTTGGTCTGCTTGAAATGCAGGTTCGAGGAATAGAAGATGATGGGGGTCCGGTGGTTCAGGGAGAAGTTGAACCGGTTCTGCAGCTCACGGTACGCTTCCTCGGCGAAGAAGGCGCCCTGGCGGGCCAGCTCCAGCATTTCGGGATAATAGTAGATGTCGAAATGCTCGGTGTGGAGCACCATCCAGTCGAAATCCTCATACTGAACCTTGTTTCGGCCGAAGTGATAGCCATACTGCCCCGCGACCGGCAGGACCGGAAGGAGCAGCAGGAGCGAGAGAAAACCGATACGAAGCCGTCGAGGTGCCATAGCCACACGTAGACCGGTAGGATCGCATCGCCTTGCCCGTGGCGGGCCGGAGCCGGAGAGGCCCTTTTTCGGGCAACGGGCAAGCACAAACGTCGTTCCCAAGGTAACGGAAATATACCCGCTTAGCCAGGGCATTTCGCGTGCGCCGTTCCGGATCGGGGACGGCCGGGCAGCGGTCCACGCCGAACGGCCCGGACGACCCGGTGAACGGCACGGGACCCGCGTGCCGGTGCCTGCGCCGCGCTACGAGCCGGATGGTGCGGCCCGGTCGAGGAAATAGGCGGTGCCGCAGGCGTGTTCGTCGAGCCAGTGGTCCAGGTTTTCCCGGATGGCCTCCTCGCTAGCCGCGTTCATCGCCATGCGGGCCAGGGCCACGCCCTCGCTGCGCTTCATCGCCCGGATGATGCGCTTGATCCCCGGCAGGTAGACCGGCGAGGCGCTGAGTTCGTCCAGGCCGAGGCCGACGAGGATGGGGATGGCCCGCGGGTTGGTGGCCAGCTCGCCGCAGAGGCTGACGGGGATGCCCTGCCGGTGGCCGGCTTTCACGGCCCGGTCGACCAGCATCAGCACGGCCGGGTGCAGGTCGGCGTAGAGCCCGGCCACCAGGTCGTTGCCCCGGTCCACGGCGAGCACGTACTGTGTCAGGTCGTTGGTCCCGATGGAAAAGAAGTCGGCCTCGGCGGCAAAAAGGTCGGCCTGCATGGCCACCGAAGGCACCTCGATCATGATCCCGACGGGCACCTCGCCGTCGAGGTCGTGCCCTTCGGCCCGGAGGCTGTCGGCCGCTTCCCGGAGATGAGCACGGAAGCGGCGGACCTCGCTGAGCGCGGTGACCATCGGCAGCAGGATACGGACCGGCCCGTGGGCGCCGGCCCGCAGGATGGCGCGCACCTGGGGCCGCAGCAGTTCCGGCCGGTCCAGCAGCACCCGGATGCCGCGCCAGCCGAGGAAGGGGTTGTGTTCGCGGTGTGCCATGGGCAGGAGCTTGTCCCCGCCCAGATCGAACACGCGGAACGTGGTGACGCCGGGCCGCACCGCCTCGACGACCTTGCGATAGACCTCGTACTGGGTGTCCTCGGAGATTTCGACGCTGCCCCGCACGAGAAACAGGATCTCGGTACGAAACAGGCCGATGCCCTCGGCGCCGTACTCCTGCAGCAGGGGCAATTCCTCGTAGAACTCGAGGTTGGCCAGCAGCGCCACCCGGTGCCCGTCGAGTGTCTCGGCCGGCAGCGGAACGAGCTGCTTGTCTTCCTGCAGCAACCGCTGGTAGCGTTCCTGGCGTGTGCGATAGGCCTCCAGGGTTTCCCCGGACGGGTTGACGATCACCCGGCCGCGGATGCCGTCGAGGATGATCAGGTCGCCGGTACGGACGTGCT
This sequence comes from Rhodocaloribacter litoris, assembly GCF_011682235.2. Taxonomy (NCBI): domain Bacteria; kingdom Pseudomonadati; phylum Rhodothermota; class Rhodothermia; order Rhodothermales; family Rhodothermaceae; genus Rhodocaloribacter; species Rhodocaloribacter litoris. Next base: position 910,311 of record NZ_CP076718.1, read on the forward strand.
CGGTGACGCTGTGCATGCTCACCACCGCCGGCACGCCGAGCGCGCGGGCCATGATCGAGACGTGGGAGGTCGGCCCGCCGTAGTCGAGGGCACAGCCGAGGATGCCCCGGCGGCTGAAGAGGACGACGTCGGCGGCGGTCAGGTTCTCCGCCACGACGATGCTGGCCGGGTCGATGGCCGAGAGGAGCTTACCCCGCCGCAGGTGCCGGATGATACGTTCCTGCACGTCGAGCAGGTCGTTGGCCCGCTCCCGCAGGTACTCGGTGCCGCCGGCCTCGAGCTGCCGCCGGTACTTGTCGATCACCACCTTGACGGCATAGTCGGCGTTACAGCGTTTCTCCTCGATGAAGCGCCGCACGGCCCCGTAGAGGGCCTCGTCGCGGAGCATGAGCAACTGCGCCTCGAAAATGTCGGCACTGTGCTCGCCGAGCTTCTCACGGGTGACGAGGATGATCTTGTTGAGGTCGCGTTCGGCCCGTGCCACGGCCCGCTCGAACCGTTCCAGCTCTTCCGCCACTTCTTCTTCGGCCAGGCGCCGCTTCTCCACCTCGTACGCGTCCCGCGCATACAGGTAGACGGGGCCGATCGCGATGCCGGGCGAGACACCGATCCCTTCGAGCACGTACTCCTCGTCGGAGCGCTGCGCTACGCCTTCGTTACGCCGCGGAGCCGCCATCTCCGAGACGGTGTCGCCCTCCGGTCTATGCATGGCTCGTGTCCGTACCTTGTGTGGGGATTCCGCTAGGATACCTTCGCGCCCCCGTGCCGTGTTCCGGCCCGTGCAAAACCGGGTTATTTGACCTCGCCGAAGCCTTCTTCGAAGAGGCGCTCCATGGCCTCGGCGGCCTCTTCCTCGTCTTCTCCGTCGAAGATGAGCGTCAGGCGCGCCCCCTGCTCGGCGGCCAGGGTCATCACCCCGATGATGCTCTTGCCGTTGATCTCGTATGCCGTCTTCTGCTTGAAAAAAAAAAACWTGAACTTGGATGCGGTGCGCACAATCATCGAGGCCGGGCGGGTGTGGAGTCCGGCCCGGTTCGTTACGGTGACTTCACGAACGACCATCCGACAGCGAAAAGGTTAGGGTGAACGAACGACCGCTCCGGTCCGGGAACGTTGAGCGTGCCGGGGCAAGATCCGCAGCCTGCCGCATCAGTGCAACCGGGCCTGCATCCGCCGGAAGAGCCAGCACAGGGTTTCTCGCGCCGGCGTGTCCGGCAGCCTTTCCAGGCACCGGCCGGCGGCGGCCGTATAGGCCCGGACGGCTTCGCGGGCCGCCTGCAGTACGCCGAGCCGGTCCATCCGGTGCCGGGCCTCCTCGACCTCGGCCTCCGGCAGGCCTCCCGCCTCGACGACCCGTGCGAACCAGGCCGCTTCCTCGCCCTCGGCTCGTTCGAGCGCCGTCAGCAGGAGAAAGGTCTTTTTTCCTTCGACGAGGTCCCCGCCGACCTGCTTGCCCCACCGGTCGTCTTCCGCCACCAGGTCGAGCAGGTCGTCCTGGATCTGGAAGGCACGGCCGAGGTGTTGCCCTGCCGCCCGGAGGGCCTCGCGGTCGGCCGCCGGTGCCCCGCCCAGGAGCGCGCCGAGTTCGAGCACGGCCTCCAGCAGCGCCCCCGTCTTGCCGTCGATCATATGCAGGTACTCCTCCACGGACACCCGGGAGCGCGTCTCGAACGCTTTGTCGAGGGCCTGCCCTTCACACAGGCGAACCACCATGCGGTGGTAGACCGGCATCATCGCCGCCAGGGACCCGGCCCGGGTACGTGCGAGCAGGTCGTAGGAGAGCGCCATCAGGAAGTCGCCGCAGAGGAGGGCCGTGGCCTCGTCCCAGCGGGCATGCACGGTCGGACGGCCGCGGCGGGTGGCGGCGTGGTCCATGATGTCGTCGTGCACGAGGGTGAAGTTATGGAACACCTCGACGGCCAGGGCCGCCGGCAGGGCCTCGTCGGTCGACACGCCGTAGACCTCGGCCGCCAGGAGCAACAGCACCGGGCGCAGCCGCTTCCCCTGCCCGGCCAGCACGTAACGGGCGGGTTCATAGAGCGTCCGGGGCTCGGCTTCGGCCACCAGGGTGCCCAGAGCGGCTTCCACATGCGCCCGCAGCCGGCCTACGTGTTCGGCACACCGCGCCTCGTTCAAGCTCGTTTTCATGCAGCATAGCCCCTGCGGACCGGGCCGGCAGCTCTTCGGAACTAGACCGTACCGCTTTTCCCCACCCGGCCCGGCTCCGGGGAAACCACCCGTTCCAGAAGGTTGACGATACGCCGGTAAACGTCCTCAAAGCTTCCGACGCCGTCGATGCGGTAGAGCAGCCCGCGCGTTTCATAGAACTGCTCGACGGGGCTGGTTTCGGCCCGGTACACCTCGAGCCGTTTGCGGATGGCCTCCGGGCGGTCGTCCGGGCGTTGTACGATCAGCGCCGGGTCGATCCCTTCGGGAGGGGGCTTGAAGTCCAGGTGAAAGTTTTCGCCGGTCTCGCGGTGTACGCGTCGCTTCGAGAGCCGGTCCACGATCACCTCGTCGGGCACCTGCAGGCTGAGCACCGCGTGCAACGGGGCCTCGTGGGCTTCGAGGAACGCCTGGAGCCAGGCGGCCTGTTCGAGGGTGCGGGGGTAGCCGTCGAGCACGAAGTTGTCGTACCCGTTCCGGGCGATGGCGTCCTCGGCGAGCTTGCGGACGATGGCTCCCGGCACGAGCCGGCCGGCGTTGACGTAGTCCCGGGCCTCCCGGCCGACGGGGGTGTCGTCGCGCATGGCCTGGCGCAGGATGACCCCGGTGGAGATGTGAGCCAGGCCCCGCCGCTCCGCGAGCAGGCGCGCCTGTGTGCCTTTCCCCACACCCGGTGGCCCGAATAAGACGATCCGCATAGTCGATTTTCCTGATGCTCGCTCCAGGAGATGCACGATGCCGGCACGTCACCGGAGACCTGAAATGTTAAAGTTATGAATCACCGCCACGCGGCACAAACCGGCGGATGGGCTTCACAGAGCCTTCGCTCCTAGGCCTCCGGAGCCGGATCGCCGGCCCTGCCGTCCTCCTCCGGCTCGGAGGGCAGGTGCAGGCCCAGCCGGTCCACAGCCACTTCGATGGCGTTGCGCAGGACGATGCTGGTGAGCACCCCGCCGGCCAGCCGCAAAAGCGAGCGGAGTACGCCGTCCGCCTCGCGCCCCCCGTCGTCCGGCCGGACCAGCACAACCGGTGCCCGGCGCCGCAGCACTTCGTGCAGGGCCTCCTCGGGCGAGGCCCCCGCCTCCATGAGCGCCACCGCCTCGTCGGCAATCACCTCGGCGAGGGCATCGAGGACCATCGCGTCCAGCCGGGGAGCCTGCCGCCGGGTGCGTCGTCCCCCGAGCATCCATCCCAGCAGCAGCCCGCCCGCCAGCATGGCCCCCACCGCCACGAGGGGGTTGTCGAGCGCTTTCCGAAGCGATGCCCCGGCCCCGGCTACCTCGGCTTTGATGGCGTCGAGCCGCCGGGCAATGGCCTCATCCTTGCCTTTCAGGCGGGCTTCCACCTCCGCCCGGGTCAGGGTCTTTTCCATGACGAATCCTCAGGGTTGCAAACGCGTTCGGGCATCCGCCTCCGGCGGCGACGGGCGCGACGGCGCATCCGAAGCGGGCGACGACACCGGCGGTTCCGAACCCGCCTCGCGCACCTTGACGAGCCGCGGCCTCACGGCCCGTAGCAGCCCGGCCACCACGAGCAGCACCCCGGCCACCACGAGGAAACCCCAGGCACTGTGCCCCAGCCACGCTCCGAGTCCCAGCGCCGCCGCCGTCAGGGCAAAGACCAGCGCCAGCAACACCACCACCCCCAGCACCACCCCCAGCGCCGCCCGGTTCAGCCGCTCCTCGATCCGTTCCTCGATCTGAACCTGTACGAGCTGGATCTTGAGATCGACCCACTCCTTCACGTCCTCGACCAGTCCGCGCGTGTGCAGCGCAATGCGCTCCAGACGCGTGGCGTCGGAGGGAAGCTGCCGCTCCGGACCGGCACCGCCGGTCAGAGAAGGATGTTGCTCCGGTGTGTCCATGCAGACGTCCTCAGATAAACCTGCCCGCAAAGAATACTTATTTTTCACGCAAGGTGCGGCGTGCCCGTGCTAAAATGTGATGTATTCGCACCACCTGGGCCGGAACGCAGGCACGCCCGCCCCCCTGCCGTCAACAGCCTCGAAAGACCATGCCCGCTTTTCACTTTCATCCCACCCCGAATCCGAACAGCATGAAGATCACCCTCAGCGAGGGAACGTTCATAGCCGACGGGATGCTCTCGTTTGCCGGCGCCGAAGCCGCCCGGGACCACCCGCTGGGCGCGGCCCTCTTCGCCGTCGAGGGTGTGACCAACGTTTTCATCCTTCCCCAGTTTCTCACGATCACCAAGACCCCGGACGCCGACTGGGACGCGCTGATGGAGGCCGTCACGGCGGTGCTGGCCCGGCACTTCGAGGCGGACGGCTGAGGGCCTTCGATCCACGGACGGAGCGACGGGCAGGAACCGCATACGGCCTTCCGGGCTCCGGTTCTCCGTACCGCTTCGGCAAGCCGGGGGACCCTGATTAAAGGGTCGCCAGGAAGGAGCGGATGGCCGCGCCCAGGTCGTCCAGCGCAGGCCGGTGCATCTCGCCGGGCGGGACGACCGGCAGGTCCGGCGGCAGCGCCCGCCTTACCGCTGGCCGGGCCACCACGCCGGTGAGCACGGCCCGGTGGGCGGCCACCCACCGGCGCACGTCGTCGAGCCGGTCGTACTCGCTCCACCGGAGATGCCCCGGCGACTGGACCTCCGGGGCGCCCTTGCTGACGAGAAAGGAGGGGCCTTCGCCGTAGGCATGCGGCACGCCGAAGGCCTCGAGCAGGGCCTTCTGCATCTGCAGGGCGCCGGGCGTGCCGGGGTGTGGCGGAAAGACACTGCGAAAGAGGGCGAAGGCCTCCAGGTAAGGATCCGGGGAAAGATCGCGTGGCGCCCAGACCAGCGCCACGTTGCGGGGGCTCAACCCCTCGTACAGGAGCACGTCCTCGGCCAGGCGTTCCCGCTCTGCCGCCGTCTCTTGCCCGTCGAGTACCGCAACGGCGAAGCCGGACGGCACGCACAGGCACCGCCCGGACGGGAGGCCGTGCAACCGGCAGGCGGCCCGCACCTGTTCCTGCCGCGACCCGTCGCCATAGGCGATGAGGGCCTCCGCCTCGTCCCACAGCACGTCGTCCGGCACAAAACGGGCCGGCAACTCGGGCGCCGCAGCCCGCACCTCCGCCACGAAGGCCGGCAGCAACCCGGGCGACGCCGCCGCAACGACGCCCCGATAGCGGTGCCCGGCGAGTACGACGGCCAGCAAGGCTTCCAGTCCTTCGAGGGGCTCGCTCCCGGCGTGCAACACCCCTACCGTACGGGGCGGGCCCGTCGCCGGCTTCGTCCAGCCGGCCAGGGCCTCGTGTGTCAGGGCGTGCATCCGCTGGTTGACGGCAAAGGCGACGGCTTCCTCGGTGAACCGGTTCGGTGCCGCCAGCGTCCGCTCGACGGCCTCGGCCCGTGCCGGATGGTCAGGGTCGCGCCAGGCCCGCGCCACACGCGCCAGGGCGTCGACCCAGGACGCCTCCCCTTCAGGCATGGTCCCCTTCCTCCCGGCCATGCCGGTACCGGATGATACGCACCTTCTCCATCGTCACCAGCCCTTCCTTCACCGTCTCGTCGAGAAAAGGCATCAGCTCCATGATCTTCTCCTCGGTGTCGACGATCTCGATGACGACGGGCAGATCCTCGGAGAGACGCAGGATACGGGCTGTGTGGATCCGGCTGGCCGCTCCGAAGCCTTCGATCCCCCGCACCACGGTGGCCCCGGCCAGGTTCAGCGCCCGTGCCTTCTGCACGATGGCGTGGTAGAGCGCCTGCCCCTCGTGCCTGTCCGACTCGCCGATAAAGACACGGAGCAGGATACCTTCGTCGGGTAGTTTCACGGTTGCGACGTCGGGTTGGTCGGGCTTCTGCGCACACACGCGGCGAGGCCGACGGCGTGCCTTCCCTGCTACGCCGGGATTCCGGGCGTGTTCTTCCGGCTTTCCGTGCCCGCCCGGCGGGCCTCCCGGCCGGCGTCTCCCGCGCCCGGCCCCTTCCGCGAGGCAGCGCCCGGCTGCAGATGCCCCAGCAGCGTATCCAGGGTTTCCGCCTGCAGGCACAACTGCTCCGCCACCCGGGCCATCTCGTCGATTCCGCGGGTGGCCTCCTCCGTCACCGCCGCGATGCGCTGGATGGCCTGCACCACCTGCTCGCTCGTAGCCGACTGTTGCCCGGCGGCGGCGGCCATCTGCTCGATCTGCTGCACGACCTCCCGGGTTTCCTCGACGACACGGGTCAGCGCCGCACCCGCCTGGTCGGCGAGGCGCAGGCCGTCCTCCACCTCCTGCCGTCCTTCCCGCATCACCTCGACGGCGCCGGCCGTCTCCTTCTGGATCGAGCGGATCATCTCGCCGATCTGCCGGGTCGCCTGGGTGGTGCGCTCGGCCAGCTTGCGCACCTCGTCGGCCACGACGGCGAAGCCCCGGCCCTGATCCCCCGCCCGGGCTGCCTCGATGGCCGCATTGAGGGCGAGCAGGTTGGTCTGATCGGCGATCTCCTCGATGACGGAGACGATCTTGCCGATCTCGCCACTGGAAGCCCCGAGGTGTTCGATCTTTTCGGCCGAGCGACCGACGACGCCGGCGATCTGCCGGATTTTCTCGACCGTCTGCGCGACGATGGCCCCGCCTTCCCGGGCCACGGCCCCACTCTGCGTGGCAACTTCGGCGGTGTGCGCGGCCTGCCGGGCGTTCTCGGCGATGGTGCGCGCCATCTCCTCGAAGGCGGCTGCCACGGCACCGGTCTGCGCCGAGGCTTCCCGGACACCGCCGGCGAGCCGTCCCGTGGCCTCGCGGATCTGCATGGCAGCGGCTGCCGTGGTGCCGGCTGCCGCATGGATCCGGAGGAAGCGCTGCCGGAACCCGGTCACCATGCCGGCAACGGCCCGTTGCAGCCGAGCCGGCACGCCTCCCTCCTCCTTCGCCTCGACCTCAACCCGCAGGTCGCCTTCGGCCAAATGTTCGACCGTCACGGCGATCCGGTCCACCTCCCGGCACAGGTGCTCATACGTACGCTGAAGGGCCTCCTGCGCGGCCCGCCCGTGAAGCAACCGGGCGGCCAGCCGCGCGACGGCCGCCAGCAACGTCCCGTCCTTTTCCCGGAAAGCCTCTTCTTCCCGGCACCCGGCCAGGTACAGCCATCCGAGCCGGTGATCCCCACAGGTGAGCCGGATCCGGAAGGCGTCCTGCCCGCATCCGGTCTCTCCTTCGTCTCCGGCCTCTGCGGTGTCGAGGTCTTGCTCGTCGAGGTTCACGACGTGCCGGGCCTCGACGTGGCCGTTCCGGTCGTAGAGCACCAGGGCGGCGCCGCGGGCCCCGGTCATGGCGCGCAGTTCGTCCAGCAGCGCCCTCAGTGCCGCGTCACGGTCCGCAGCGTCCCCGAGCGCCGTCAGGCCTTCGACGAGGCGCGGCGTGTGCTCGAACCGGCGCTGCAGGCGGGCGGCCAGCACCCCGAGCGCCGTGCCGATCCGGCCCACCTCGTCCCGTCTCCGGGGTTCCACCGGGGCGTCCAGATGTCCCCCGGCCAGCCGGGAGACGAGACCTTCGAGCCTGCGAAGGGACTTCAGCAGCGTGCCGGAGAGGGAAACCATCGCCCCGCCGCCCAGCACGAGCGCCAGTCCCAGCATCCCCAGCATCAGCCGGCGCGCACGGCGGGCGTCCTCCCGGCGCGCCTCGACGAACGCGCCGAGGCGGGCCCCGGCCTCGTCCCGCAGGGCACCGAGCGCCTGCACCTGCGCCCGCAAGGTCTCTTTTGCAGCGACCAGTTGCTCAAAATCCGCGAGGTAGGCCTCGAGGCCCCCGAGGATGCTCTCCTTGATCCGGCGACGCAGCCAGGCCACCCGCGTCGCCTCAGCCAGCGCCGCAGCCACCTGCCGCACCTCTCCGACATACCGTTCCTCGCCCCGGAGCAGGTAGGCCTGCTCGGCCCGGCGCAACTGCAACAGCAGAAACTCGAGGTGCCGCAAGGGCGTCTCGCCGATGGCCGCCTCCACGATCCGGATGTGCTCGCGAAGCCGTGCGTCCAGCTTCCCCGCCGCCACCGCCTGTTCCTCCAGCCCGTGCAAAGCTTCCCGGTATTTCTTTCCCAGGCCGGCAAGCGATGCCGCCGCCTCACGCTCCGGCCGGGGGTCCCGTGTTTCGAACCGCTCGGGACGTGTGACGCGTCCCCGGGCCGCCCGGATAGAAGCGGAGTCGCCGGCGGTGATGAAACGAAGGGCTTCGGCGTAGGTGCGCTGCCAGTCGGCCAGGAGAGACCGGGCCTCATTCTCCTGCCGGAGCGCCTCATTCGCCCGCCAGGCGAACAACCCGGCACCGGCGAACAACGTGAGCATCAGACCGGCAAGGCCGAAAAGTTTGGTGCGAAACGTCATGGCATCGGTGCGACTGGGGTGGGTGTCGGGAACAGCAAAGACCGGGCCCGTTCAACGCCGTGCCTGCACACGCGCCCCGCAGGCCACCCCTTCGCTATCGGCCCTCTCCGGAAAAGCTCAAATGGGCCTCCGGTCGCCCGGCGCGGCTTCAGCGACAATCCGTCGCCCGCTCCTCTCGAACCAGCAGCGTCTCTTGAAGCCAGAACTCGCGCTCGTACATCCCCATATGCCCGTAGCGTCCCGGCTTTCCGGGGGTACCTTTCAGCCGCACAAACACCCGTGCGTAGGGCCCGGGGGCTACCTCATGATATCCGTCGGACAGCTTCCCGGCGGCTTCCCTGCCTTCCGGACCGGCAACGACCCACCAGGCCTCGCTGCGGCCGCAAGGCTGGAAGCTGTTCACCTCAAACCCCCAGCTGTAGAACCCCTCATAGAGGCCTGCCGCATCACCGGCGGGCTCCAGGAAAGTGCAGGCGGGCAGGACCAGCAGGACACTGAGAAGCAGAACGGGCCGGTACATGGCTCGGGGCGGCTGGTGCCGGAATATCCGATCGTTGGACACCACCCTCCCGCCGTTTATTCCTATCAGGAGTTACGCAATAGGCCACAAAGCCACCACGTTTCTCCCTTCCGCTTCGTGGCGCCCCCCACGACCAGGGAGGCGGCGACCCCCATCCCCCCTTCGGGGACCTTCCCCCTGCGTGGCCTGCGGCCAGGGGGAAGGGCTCGCAGGGCGTTTTTTGTTACCTTTAAAGCCCCTCCCCTTGCCAAGGGGAGGTGTCGCGAAGCGACGGAGGGGTCGTCCTGCCGCCGCACAGGGCTCAACTGCGTAAGTCTTACCTATCCTCCTTCGGCGGCCGGTTGCGGCATGGCCGCCGGGACCCCGGCTTCCGCCCGCCGCTTCCAGGTGCGCACCAGCCCGAAACCGCCCGCCGCCATGAGCACGACGGCCAGGACCTCCGCCTGCGTCACGCTCAGGCCGAACAGGTCGAACCGCACGTTGACCCGGATCTGCTCGATGAGGAAGCGTTCGAGCCCGTTCAGGACGAGGTAGAGCGAGAAGAGCCAGCCGCCGAGGAACGGGTGCCGGCGCAGTCCCCAGAGCACGGCGAACAGGAGCGCGGCCGCCACAAACTCGTAGATGGGCGTGGGGTAGACGGGAGCCCCCGAGAGGTCGACGCCCAGGATGTTGTTCGGATAGGTCTCGGCCCACAGCCAGACCGGCAGCCAGCCGGGGCGTGCGCTCAGGTCGGCGGGGATGCCCCAGTCGCCGTCGCCGGCGAGGTGACAGCCGAGGCGTCCGATGCCGTAGGCCAGCATCAGGCCGGGGGCCACGGCGTCGGCGACGGTCCAGACGGGCAGCCCTTTTTTGCGAACGTACCAGGCCACCCCGGCCGCCGCCACGATCAGCCCTCCGTAGAAGGTGAAGCCGCCCGTGGAAAAAAGCATCCCGAGCGGATCGGCCGCGAAGTCGCCCGGATTCTCCAGGATATGGAACAGCTTGGCACCGGCGAACCCACCGAAGACGGCGATGACGGTGAGGTTGCCCACGAGCAGGCCGGGCCGGACGCGCTGCAGGGTCTTCCGCACCCGGCTGCCTTTTTTCTCCCTGACCGGAAGGGGCACGGCGGGCAGCCGTCCCTCGGCATGGAGACGATCCAGCTCTTTCCGGCCGAGCCATGCGGCGACCAGAAAGGCCACGGCCACCATCGCGCCGAAGGAATAGATGGGCACGGGCAGTTCGAGCCCGAAGAGGTCGCTGAACAGATCGCTGAGGCGGGGATACATGGGCTTGGAGCCGTGCGGCTCAGGTTCGGGCGGGCACCGGGCCTTTGAGGTACGCCGCGAGGTCGTCGAAGGCGACGCCGGCCTGCATGCCGGTATCCATGGCCTTGACCTGGGCCCGGCGGGCGGCCAGCTCGTCCTGACCAATGATGACGGTGTAGGGTGCGTTCTGCCGGTTGGCCTCGCGCATCTGGGCTTTCATCGAACGCCCTTTCAGGTCGAAGGCGACCCGGAGGCCCGCTGCCCGGAGTTCCTGGGCCAGGCGGAAGACGTACCGGGCAGCCTCGTCGCCGAGGGCCACGAGGAAGGCGTCCGGCGGCGCCGGGCCGGGCAGGGCCGTCCCCTGCGCGGCGAGGGCGATGAAGAGGCGCTCGATCCCGGCGGCGAAGCCCACGGCGGGGACGGGTTCGTCGCTGCCGAGCTCACAGGCGAGCAGGTCGTAGCGGCCACCGCCGGCCAGGGCGCTCTGGGCGCCGAGGTCGGGGCTTTCGAGTTCGAAGGCCGTCCGGGTGTAGTAATCGAGCCCGCGCACGAGGAACGGATCTTCGACGTAGGCGATGCCCAGGTCGTCGAGGAGGCCTTTGAGGGTTTCGTAATGCGCCCGGCTTTCCGGGTCGATGAAGTCGAGCAGCACGGGCGCCCCGTCGAGCAGGCGGCGTTCCTTTTCGTCCTTGGTGTCGAGCAGCCGCAGCGGGTTGGTTTGCAGGCGACGGCGGCTCGTCTCGGAGAGGTCGGCGGTATAGGGGGCGAAGTAGGCCTGCAGGGCCTCCTTGTACCGGGGACGGCTGCCGGCATCGCCCAGGGTGTTGAGCCGCAGCGTGACGGCTTCGAGGCCGAAGGCCCGGTAGACGGCCAGCATCAGGGCGATGACTTCGGCGTCGGCCCGTGCGTCCTCCGCACCGATGAGCTCGGCACCGAACTGATGGAACTGGCGATAGCGGCCTTTCTGCGGGCGCTCGGCACGGAAACACGGCCCGATGTAGTAGAGGCGCTGTACCCCGCCCCTCTGATCGAGCCGGTGCTGGAGGTAGGCCCGCATCACGGGCGCGGTCACCTCCGGCCGCAGCACGTAATGGACGTCTCCGCGCTCGAAGGCGAACATCTCCTTCGAGACGATGTCCGTGAGCATCCCGACCCCCCTTGCGACGAGTTCGGTCGGTTCGAGAATCGGCGTGCGGATCTCCTGGGCGTGGAACCGCGCCATCACGTCGCGGACGGTCGCCTCCACATGCTGCCAGGCAGCCGCCGACGGGACGGCCGTACCGTCGGCATCGTAGGTGTCCGGCAAAATGTCGAACGTGCCGGTGATATTTTGAAACGTCGTTTTCACGAGAAATGGTGCAGTTGGCGAGGTTCTGCGGCCACGACACCGGTGCTGATGCGGCCTCACCGATACGGGTTTCAGCCTTCGAGCAGCGCCGCCTCCCCTTCCTCGATGATGGCGAGGACCTCCTCGGCGTCCGCGGCCCGGAGCAGCCGTTCCCGGAGGGCGTCCCGGTTCATCAGGCGCGAAATGCGGCTCAGGATCTTGATGTGCTGGGCCTTGGCCTCTTCGGTACCGACGAGCAGAAAAAGGATGCGCACCGGCTGATCGTCGATGGCATCGAACGCAATCGGCTCGGCGGTGACGGCCAGGGCCGCGACGGTCTTCTCGACCGCGTCGGTCTTGGCATGCGGCAGGGCCAGCCCCTTCCCCACACCGGTGGACATCACCCGCTCCCGTTCCCAGACCGCTTTCCGGACGGCCTCCAGGTCGCGCACCCCTGGCTGCCCTTGCAGCAGGTCGACGAGCCGGTTGACGACCTCTTCCTTGGTCTGCCCGGGAAGCCCGACGCGCACGACGTCGCGCCGCAAAAGCTGGTGAATATCGGTCACACTGGTCGACTGCATCTTCTTCGCCCTGATCCGGAACGTTGGGTGGAAACGATCTTCCCGGCATGTACACGCCGCGGGCACCGGGGTTCGCGCGCCCCGGCCCGTCCGGCCGGCACCGTTTCGCACGGTGCAATATACCACTGCCGGAGGCACTTCCTCACATCCTGGACGAGGTTTTCAACTTTCTCCCTCGACTTGCCGGAGCCGGTCGAGCACGTGCTGCATGTCGCCGGGCAGGGGAGCGGTAAAGTCGAGTGCGGCCCCGGTACGGGGATGGGTGAAGCCGAGCGTTCCGGCATGCAGGGCCTGCCGGGGCATGCGGGTGAAAAGGTTCGCGAAGAACGCCCGCCGCCTGCCGGTATCCGGCCCGTGCCGGATCTGCCGGCCGCCGTAGACGGGGTCGCCGAGGATGGGGTGGCCGAGGTGGCGGGCGTGCACGCGGATCTGGTGCGTACGTCCCGTCTCCAGCCGGAACTCGACGAGGGCGGTATGGGCCATGTGCTCCAGGGTCCGGTAGTTCGTGATCGCCGTCTTGCCGTGCCCGGGCCGGACGACGGCCATGCGCTTGCGGTCGCGGGGGTCGCGGCCGAGATGGGTTTCGATCCGTCCCTCGGGCGGGTCGGGGTGTCCCCAGACGAGGGCCAGATAGCGGCGGCGGATGGTGCGTCGTTCGAACTGGCGAGCCAGGTGCACGTGTGCCGCGTCGTGCTTGGCCACCACCATCAGCCCGGAGGTGTCCTTGTCGAGCCGGTGAACGATGCCGGGCCGGAGGGCGGGATCTCCGGGTCCGGCCGGAGCGGCCCCCACAAGCGAGAGCCCCACCGCCTCGTCGTCGGTCTCCTCTTCGTCTTCCAGGTCCTCGACGGCGAGCGCCCGCCCGCCGACATGGTGCAGCAGCGCATGCACGAGCGTGCCGGTGCGATGCCCGTACGCCGGGTGCACCACCATCCCCGCCGGCTTGTTGACGACGAGCAGGTCGTCATCTTCGTACACGACGTCCAGCGGGATGGGCTCGGGAACGATGACCAGCGGCGGCGGCCGCAACACCCGGCAGACCACCACGTCCCCCGCCTGCACGGTATACGAGGCTTTCGTCGCCACCCGGCCGTTCACCGTCACCCGTCCTTCCCGGATGCCGCGCTGCACTTTCGCCCGCGTGGCGTTCTGGATCGACCGCGTCAGATACACGTCGAGCCGCTCGCCCTCCCGATAGCCGGGCGGGACCTCGAAAGTCAGGATGGTCTCTATCTTTTCCGCCCGCTCCACGGTAAAAATCGATCTCTTTTTCCCGGCGGCTGTAACCTGGGCGGAAGATCTCCGTCCAAGCATTCGAGACGGAAAAACCGGCACCGGTCGGTTTCCGTCGGTATCTGGCACCTCCAGATCGCCCGGCGCCATGGTGGGGGCGCCGGGCTTTTTTGTCTTTTCCGGGGCCGGTGTTCCGCCCGCTTTCAGGCCCGGAAGAACTGCTTGCCGGCCATTTGCCGCACGAGCCCTTTGAATTCGAGGTTGAGCAGGTAGACCAGGGCGGTTGACGGGTCGAGCCCCGTGCGGGTGCACAGCGTGTCGATATGGACGGGGGTGGTGTCGTCGAGGGCGTCGTAGAGGCGTCGCTCGAGCGGGTCGAGCGCCGGCGGGGGGACCGGAGCCGGCTCGTCCGGCGGCTCGTCCAGGATCAAGCCCAGCTCGGCGAGCATGTCTTCGACGGAGAGCACGAGGCGGGCGTATCCCTGCTGGATGAGGCGGTTGCTGCCCACGCCGGCCCTGCTGTGGACCGGGCTCGGCACGGCGAACACCTCCCGGTTCTGTTCGAGTGCCAGGCGGGCCGTGATGAGCGCACCGCCCGTCTCGAAGGCCTCGACCACGAGTGTGCCCCGCGTCAGGCCGCTGATGAGGCGGTTCCGGCGCGGAAAGTTCGGCGCGTCCGGTGCGGCGCCGAGGGCGTACTCGGAGAGGAGGGCCCCCTGCTCGATGATGGCCTGCGCCAGACGGGCGTGCCGGGCCGGGTAGATACGGTCCACGCCGGAGCCCAGCACGGCCAGCGTTCGCCCGCCGGCTTCGAGGGCTCCCCGGTGCGCCGCCGCGTCGATCCCGTAGGCCAGACCACTGACGACCGTGAAGCCATGCCGCGCCAGTCCGGCGGCAAAGTCGTAGGCCACCTGCTTGCCATAGGCGGTGGCGCGGCGCGTCCCCACGATGGCAATGGCCTTCGCATCGGCCTCGGCCAGCGTGCCCCGCACCCAGAGAAACGCCGGCGGGTCGTAGATCTCCCGGAGCAGCGGCGGGAAAGCCGGGTCCCAGGCCGTCACGAGGGTCGCGTCCACCCGTTCGGCCCGCTCGAACTGCTCCGTCACGGCCGCGTGCCCGTCGAAGGCGGCCACGGCGGCAGCCGTCTGCGGGCCGATGCCCGGCACCGTGGCCAGGACCCGCGCCGGCGCCTGCAGGGCGGCCGCCGCCGACCCGAAACGCGCCACCAGCGAACGGATACGCCCCGGTCCCACGCCCGGCGCCATCGACAGCGCCACCAGCGCCTCCTTCTCCTGGCGCTCGTCGAAACCTGCCTCCGCAAACAGAGAGGGCCCCATGAGCCTCCGGGTTCGAGGTCGTCCAAAGCGCCGGAAAGATACGTATTCGCTAGGGCTTTCGTTCAACACCCGGCGGCGAGTTCCTCCCTCAACCGGTCACCCCGGCTTCCCGGACGGCGCGGACCTGTTCCCAGAGGGCCCGGCGGAGCGGCTCCAGCCCCAGCCCGGCGACGGCGCTGATCGGGAACACCGGCAGGGCATCCGGCAAGGCGGCACGGACCCCGGCCGCACGGTGCTCCCGCTCCCCCGGCGGCAACAGGTCGATCTTCGAAAGAGCCACCACGCGGGGCTTGCCGAGCAACGCCGGGTTGAAGGCTTCGAGCTCACCCAGCAGCGCCCGGTATTCCGCGGCAGGGTCTTCGGACGTGACGGGCAGGACGAACAACAGCACGGCGTTGCGTTCGATGTGCTTGAGGAAGCGGACCCCGAGCCCCTTGCCCTCATGCGCCCCTTCGATGAGGCCGGGCAGGTCCGCCATCACGAACGAGGCATAGGCCTCCACCGAAACGACCCCGAGCGCCGGCTCGAGCGTGGTGAACGGATAGTCCGCCACCTTCGGCCGGGCTGCCGAAAGCGTGGCGAGCAGCGTGCTCTTGCCGGCGTTGGGAAACCCGACCAGCCCCACGTCGGCCAGTAGCTTGAGCTCGAGCGTGACCTCGCGCTCCCGGCCGGGCTCACCCGGTTGCGCGAAACGCGGCGTCTGCCGCGTGGAGGACTTGAAAAAGGCGTTTCCCCTGCCGCCACGCCCGCCCTGTGCAAGCACCACCCGCTCCCCGGGCGCCACCACCTCCCCGATGAATTCACCCGTGTTCGTGTCCCGGACCACCGTCCCGACCGGCACGCGCAGCACGATGTCCTTCCCGTCCCGCCCCTTCCGGTTGGCCCCGCTGCCGGGCTGCCCGTTCTCGGCAAAGTGGTGGCGGTTATACCGGAGGTCGAGCAGGGTGTAGAGGTGCGGATCCGCCTCGATGAGCACCGAGCCGCCGTCCCCGCCGTCCCCGCCATCGGGCCCCCCCTTCGGCTGGAAGCGGGCCCGCCGGAAGGAAACCGCACCAGCCCCTCCTTTGCCGCTCCGTACCGTGATCGTAACGTAATCGACAAACTTCATCGCATACCATGTCAAGCGCTCCGGGGCCACACGCGCCCGGCTCCCCGCTTACGCTCATCTCCCGGCCGGGTTTTCCGGGGTCGTTGGCCGGCGCTTTCGAGAGCTTTCCGAGGATTCCCCGTGTACGGTGGCACCGGTCTACGGCGGCTTGTAGTTTCCCGATCCTCCGAACCCTTCCCTCCTCCCTTGAAACGCGTCACCATCTACACCGACGGCGCCTGCAGCGGCAACCCCGGTCCCGGCGGCTGGGCGGCCATCCTGCGGTACGGCCCGCACGAGCGGGTGCTGACCGGTGCCGAGCCCCACACGACGAACAACCGGATGGAGCTGCGGGCCGTCGTCGAGGCCCTGCGGGCGCTGAAGGAGCCGTGTCACGTCGCCCTGCACACGGACAGCGCCTACATCGCCAACGCCTTCAACCAGGGCTGGATCAAGGACTGGGTCCGGCGCGGCTGGAAGACCGCCGGCAAGAAGGAGGTCAAGAACCGCGACCTGTGGCAGGCCCTGCTGAACGCGATGGCGCCGCATCGCGTCACGTTCGTCAAGGTGCGGGGACACGCCGGCGACCCCCTCAACGAGCGGGTCGACGAACTCGCCGTAAAAGCCATGCAGAGCCTCCACTGAACCGGAGGCTCACCCCGCCGGCACCGTGACGTCCCCCCGGCCCCTGAGTGCCTCAATGAACGCCTCGACGAAGCGCTCGACCTCGGACCGCCGCACGCCGACGATCAACTCCGTATCCCCGGCGTACCGGGAAGCCCGCACTTCCACGTCGAAACGGCCGATCACTTGCATCGCCGGTCCGGTATCCGCATAGTCGAACCGGAGGTGCACCGGAAGGCGGCACACGCGTTCCTCCACCCCGGCGGCATCGAGCGCGGCCGCTGCGGCCTCGCCGTAGGCCCGGATCAACCCGCCGGTACCCAGCTTCGTGCCGCCGAAATAGCGGGTGACCACCACCAGCGTGTTCGTCAGGTCGCGTGCCTGGATCTGCCGGAGGATGGGTGGCCCGGCCGTACCGCCCGGCTCCCCGTCGTCATCGTACCGGACCGTCGTCCCGTCCACGCCGAGGCGCCAGGCCGTGCAATGGTGCGTGGCGCCATGCTCGCGCCGGCGCACGGCCGCCACGGCCGCTTCGGCGGCGGCTTCGTCCGTCACCGGCAGCGCCTCGGCAATGAAACGCGAACCCCGAACCCGGGTCTCGACCCGGGCCGGCCCGCGCAATACACGGTAGATATCCTTCATCCAGACTTCTTCCCGTGCTCAAACACGTGGATCCCGGACATGAAGCAACGCGGCTGCATCACAACCGCTCCGTCCCGCTTCATGACCGAGCCCTTTCCATACCCCGATACCGGAATCTCGTTTCATGAACGCTCAACACGGGCAGGTGGCACCCTTTCCGTTCGGTGTCGTATCATGCGGCCAGCCGTGCCCGGCCAGCCCTTGCCCCTAACACCGACCTTTCCGTGACGAGACCTATGGCTGTCGAACGAACCCTGGCCATCCTCAAACCCGACTGCGTGCGCAAAAACCTCATCGGCGAGGTGATCCGCCGCATCCAGGAAGCGGGCTTCACCATCCGCGCGATGAAGATGGTCCGCCTGACGAAGCAAGAAGCCGAGGGCTTCTATGCCGTGCATCGCGGGCGTCCTTTCTTCGAGGACCTGACGACGTTCATGTCCAGCGGTCCCTGCGTCCCCATCGTGCTCGAGAAAGAGAATGCAGTGGCCGACTTCCGTGCACTCATCGGTGCCACCGACCCCGCCGAGGCGGCTGAAGGCACCATCCGCCGCACCTTCGCCGACAACAAGGGGGAGAACATCGTTCACGGCTCGGACTCGGTCGAGAACGGGCGTCTGGAGGCCAACTACTTCTTCCCCGAACACGAGATCGTCGCCAACTCGTGACCGGGCACGGCCCCCGTGTCGTTCAAGCCGGCCGCCCGGCGGTTTTTTCCCATGCGTGCTCTCCCGCTGCTCGTCCTCCTTGCCCTGGCCTGCAACCCGGCCGCCGGCCCCCCGGCCCCGGAGACGCCGCCCTCCGTGCGAACCGGTGCGGAGGTGCTGGCCCGGCAGGCGTTCCGGCCCCTCGACGGCCTGCGGGTAGGGCTGATCGTCAACCATACGGCCCGGGTAGACACCACCCACCTCATCGACCTCCTGCACGCCGCGCCCAACGTGACGCTCGGCGCGCTTTTCGGGCCGGAACACGGCCTGCGGGGTGAGGCAGACGCTGGAGAAAAGATCGAGGACGGGCGCGATGCCCGCACGGGCGTGCCGGTCTACAGCCTCTACGGCGAGACGCGGCGGCCCACCCCGGCCATGCTCGCCGGCCTCGACGCCCTCGTCTTCGACATCCAGGACGTCGGAGCGCGTTTCTACACGTACATCTCCACGATGGGCCTGGCCATGCAGGCCGCCGCCGAAGCCGGTCTCCCCTTCTTCGTGCTCGACCGCCCGAACCCGCTCGGCGGCCTGCGGGTCGAGGGCTTCGTGCTCGAGGCGGGCTTCACCTCGTTCGTCGGGCAGTACCCGATCCCCATCGTACACGGGCTGACGGTGGGTGAGCTCGCCCGCATGATCCGGGGCGAACGGATGCTGCCCGGCCTGGACTCGCTCGACCTGCGCGTCATCCCGATGGACGGCTGGCAGCGCACGATGACCTGGCCGGCGACGGGCCGCCCCTGGCTCCCCCCCAGCCCGAACATCCCGGACTTCGAGACGGCCCTCATCTACCCCGGCACCTGCTTCATCGAGGGCACGACGGCGAGCGAGGGACGAGGCACCCGCCAGCCGTTCAAACAGATCGGGGCCCCCTGGGCCGATGCCCGCGCTCTGGCCGACACCCTCAACGCCCGGCACCTCCCCGGCGTCCGCTTCGAGCCCGTCACGTTCACCCCCGTCTCGATCGACGGCATGGCGACGAACCCGAAACACCGGGACGTGCCGGTGCACGGCGTCCGCTACGTCCTCACCGACCCTGCCACCTTCCAACCCGTGACCACCGGCCTGCACGTGCTCGAAGCCCTGTACCGGCAGGCCCCGGACGACGTGCGGGGCGACTTCCTGAACGCACGCTGGCTCAACCTGCTCGCCGGCACCGACCGGCTCCACGCGATGCTCACGGCCGGCACCCCCGCCACCGCCATCGCCGCCTCCTGGACCGACGAGGTCGAGGCGTTCCGCACCCGGCGAGCGACCTACCTGCTCTACGACTGATGCCGGCTCCCCCGCCTACCGCTCGAAATGTGCCCGGAAGACCCGTTCGAGCCGTTCGGCGGTGGGAAAATTGCGGGCCACGAAGCCGACCATCGCCACGGCGGAGAGCAGGTTGAGCCAGTAGACCGGGTAGGCCTGCATCACCCCGTTCGTCACGCCCAGCAGGCATACGACCAGCCCGAAAAGGGCCGTGCCCTCGAACAGGGCCAGACGGACGATCTCGGCGGCGCGCATACGGCCGAGCACCGTGGCGGCTTCCTCCAGGGCGGGCACACGCGGCGCAGGGCCCGCCGGCGTGGCCCGGTCGAGTGCCAGGCGATACACCCGCCCGGACATGGTATACACCGCCACACCCACGAGGGCGTGCCCGAGCGTCAGCATCCGGATCAGTTCCACGTCGGAGGCATCGGGCGGCTCCCCGACCGGCTGCGCCAGGTAGAGCACCAGCACGACGACGCCGAACAGTGTGACGCCCATCGCCAGGGCCAGCATGATGATCTGAAACGTCCGGATATGCTCCGGGGTAAGTACCCGGCGAAAAACCTCCAGGGTCAGCTTTTCCATACTTCAACACGGCGGGTTACGGGGCAGGGAGACCGCCTCCCGATCTCTGGTTCCGCCCAAAATAGCGATCTTCCCCGAAAGCTGCGTCGCCGCCGGCACGATTGGCCGGGTGAGAGCGGCCGCCCGTTCGCTAGGTTGACTGCCGACTCGATACCACCACCGCACAACCGCCTTGCCCATGAACCGAGACGAAATGATCAAACGGATCGAGGAGAACGACGATCCGTGGGACATGATCATCATCGGCGGGGGGGCCACGGGCCTCGGCTGCGCCATTGAAGCCGCCTCGCGCGGCTACCGCGCCCTGCTGCTCGAACAGCACGACTTCGCCAAGGGGACCTCCAGCCGGAGTACGAAGCTCGTCCACGGCGGGGTGCGTTACCTGCGCCAGGGTAACATCGCACTCGTGCTCGAAGCCTTGCGCGAGCGGGGACGGCTCCTGAAGAACGCCCCGCACCTGGTCCGCCACCTGCCGTTCGTGGTGCCCAATTACGACTGGTGGGAAGGCCCCTTCTACGGCATCGGCCTGCGGCTCTACGACCTGCTCGCCGGCAGGGAGGGCTTCGGCAAGTCGCGCAACCTCTCACGGGAAGAAACGCTCCGGCGGCTCCCGACCATCGAACCCGAGGGCCTGCGCGGCGGGGTCATCTACTACGACGGCCAGTTCGACGACGCCCGGCTGGCCGTCAACATGGCCCAGACGGCGGTGGACCTGGGCGGCACGGTCCTCAACTACCTGCGGGTGACGGGGCTGGTGAAGGAGCACGACATGGTCACCGGCGTGACGGCCGAGGACGTCGAGACAGAACGGACGTATGCCCTCCGCGCCCGCGTGGTCATCAACGCCACCGGGGTCTTCACCGACGACATCCGCCGCATGGACGACCCGGAAGCCCCGCCGATGATCCAGCCCAGCCAGGGCGTGCACCTCGTGCTCGACCGCGCCTTCCTCCCGGGCGAGACGGCCATCATGGTACCCGAGACCGACGACGGGCGCGTGCTCTTCGCCATCCCCTGGCACGACCGGGTCGTCATCGGTACCACGGACACCCCCGTCGAGGCCCCTTCCCTCGAACCCCGCCCCCTGCCCGAAGAGCTCGACTTCCTCCTGACACACGCCGTGCGTTACCTCACGAAAGACCCCACCCCCGCCGACGTGCTGAGCGTCTTCGCCGGCCTCCGCCCGCTCGTGCACACCGGCAACGACGGGACGGAAACGGCCGAGATCTCGCGGGACCACACGCTCCACATCGCCCGCTCGGGGCTCGTCACCATCACCGGCGGCAAGTGGACCACCTACCGCAAGATGGCCGAGGACACCATCGACCAGGCGGCCGTGCTGGCTCACCTGGACGAACGCCCGTGTGTGACGAAAACCCTTCACCTGCACGGCTGGCACGTCAACACCGCCGCCTTCGGGCCGCTGGCCGAGTACGGGGCGGACGCACCCGGCGTGCAGATGGTCCTCAAGGAGCGGGCCGGCTGGGACACCCCGCTGCACCCCCGCCTGCCCTACCGCCGGGGCGAGGTCGTGTGGGCGGCCCGGCACGAGATGGCCCGGACAGTCGAGGACGTGCTGGCCCGCCGCACCCGCGCACTCCTGCTCGACGCCCGCGCCAGCATCGAGGCCGCCCCGACGGTGGCCGCCCTCCTGGCCGAAACCCTCGGCCGCGACGAAGCCTGGCAGGCCCGGCAGATCGCCGACTATGAAACGCTGGCCCGGGGCTACCTGATGCCCTGAGGGCAAACCGTTGCACGCCCGAAAACGTATCGCGTGATGCGTCCTGCGCAGTGCACGGAGCGATGTCCATGCCTCCAAGCACGGCGCTTCTTAACCGTCAACCATCCGGACCCTGGCCCGTGTCACTTCCCTACGACCCCCACGAAGCCGCCCGTATGCTGGCCGGCGCCGACCCCGAACTGGCCCTGCTGATCGAGCGGGTAGGGCCACCGTCGCTGGAACGACCCGCCCTGCAAAGCCCGTTCGAAGCGCTGGCCCGGGCCATCGTCTACCAGCAGCTCTCCACGCAGGCCGCCCGCACGATCTACGGGCGGGTGCAGGCCCTCTTCCCCGGCGGGACGCTCACCCCGGCGGCCGTCCTGGCCTGCGACGACGCGCACCTCCGCGCCGCCGGCATGTCCCGCGCCAAGGTGGCCGCCGTCAAAGACCTGGCGGCCCGCACCCTCGAAGGCGTGGTGCCGGACCTCCATACCCTCCAGGACATGGACGACGAAGCCATCATCGCACGGCTGACCCGCGTGCGGGGCGTCGGCCGCTGGACCGTCGAGATGTTCCTCCTCTTCCGGCTGGGCCGGCCCGACGTGTTGCCAGCCACCGACCTGGGCATCCGCCGGGGGTTCATGCGCACCTACCGCCTCGACAACCTGCCCGAACCCCGTCACATCCTCGACCACGGAACCCGATGGCAACCGTACCGCAGCGTCGCCAGCTGGTACCTGTGGCGCGCCGTCGACGGGCCCGCACCGGTCTGACGACCGTCAGATCTCCACACGAAACGCTTCTTCCTCGCGGACCGACCGGGCAAAGGCGGCCAGCAAACGCACGCACCGCTCCACATCGGCCAGATCCACCATCTCCACGGGCGAGTGCATGTAGCGCATGGGCAACGAGACGAGTGCGCTCGGGACGCCGGAGCGCGAGACGAACACGTCGTCGGTGTCGGTACCCGTATACCGGGAGGAGGCCTGATGCTGAACCGGGATCCCCTCGGCCTCGGCGACGGCGATAAGGCGCTCGACCACCTTCGGATGGTTCGCCGTGCCGTGGGTGAGGGCCGGGCCGCCGCCGAGCCGAACGTCGCCGTGCTGGGCCTTGTTGATGCCGGGCGAGTCGGTGGCGTGCGTCACGTCGAGGACGACGGCTACGTCCGGGCGCAGGCGGTAGGTGACCATGCGGGCCCCGTTGCCGCCGATCTCCTCCTGCACCGCGTTGACGGCCAGCACGGTGGCGGCATGCGGCACCGTAGCGGCGGCCAGGCGGGCCAGCACCTGCGCGATGATGAAGCCGCCGACGCGGTTGTCCAGCGCCCGCCCGACGAGCCTCCCGCCGGGTAGCTCCTCCACCGTGTCGGCATAGACGGCCGGATGGCCGACACGCAGGCCCCGGGCCAGCACCTCGTCCCGGCTCGACGCCCCGATGTCGACGAACAGGTCGTGCCACTCCGGCACCTTCTCGTCCTTCGTGTCCCGGATGTGGATGGCCGTGTTGCCGATCACCCCGACGACGGGGCCACGGTCTCCCAGGATGCGCACGCGCCGTCCCCGGGCGATGGCCCGGTCCGAACCGCCGATGCGAACGACGTGCAGAAAGCCCTCGTCGGTGATGTGATGCACCATGAAGCCGATCTCGTCGGCATGGGCTTCGAGCATCAAGCGCGGGGCCCGCTCCCCGGCTGCACCGTGGCGAATGGCCCACGTATTGCCGTAATGATCGCTGTCGACCACGTCGGCCACCGCGCGGACACGGCGCGCCCAGATCCGCTGCCCCGCCGCCTCGAAGCCGGACGGGCTGGGCGTCTCGATCAGATCGAACAAAAACTGCTTTTCGGCGTCGGTCATGGAACGTTACGGTGTGGTTGACGATCGACGGTGGCGCCGCCCGGCAACGGGCCGGCCGGCACGACACAGGATCGCACCCCCAGGGAAATGCGGTAACACGCGGGCCGTGCGCAGCCTCCGCTTCAGGCAACCTCGCGCACGGTCTCGAACAAGAGCCGCTGCACGTCTAGATCGGGCGCCCGCCTGGACAGATACAGCATCTCGATGCCGACGACCCGCCCCTGCTCGTCATAATCCAGCACGATACCGGGCGCGATTTCCTCAGACCGGGCCGCCGGCGCTTCACTCAGCGTCAAATACAGCGCGTCCGCCTGCTGATCCACCTTGAGTTTCATAAAAATGTCCTCCTGCGATCAAAAAACGCCGTCACAACGTGGGGTGGCGTTTTTCTGACGTTGACGATCACCCGCAAAACGCGACCATCGAAGTCCGGAATACGCACCAGACGATGCTCCAGTTCATCGTCTACGGGGTCAGGCTCTGTCGTTTCCGGTGCGCGTAATGCCCGTTCAAGCCAGGCGAGCCGGATCTGACGCTTTGCCAGTGCATCCTGGCAGTGCCTGGTCAAAACGTAATCCACCGCAGCGACCTCTGGTCTTCCTGCTTGCGCATCGTCTCCTTCCCGCACGACGGGCCCGCCTTCCACCAGAACCCGCACTCCGGTCCATCGCGCTCGCCGGGATACGCACGCAGGGGCCGGCATGGTTCCACACGTCGACGCGACGGCCGGGGATCAGATCGAACAAAAACGGCGTATCGGCGTCGGTCATGGAACGTTACGGTGTGGTTGACGATCGACGGTGGCGCCGCCCGGCAACGGGCCGGCCGGCACGACACAGGATCGCACACCGGACGAAAAAAGCCAATCCCCGTTCCATCTCCCGCCGCTCATGAAACCGTTCTGCCGTCTGCTGCTCCTGTTCCTGCTGGTCCCCGGGTCCCTGACGGTCCGGGCGCAGCCGCATGCCCCGCTCGTGGTGATGAACCTGGCCGCCCACCCGGACGACGAGGACGGTCGCACGCTCACGTACTATCGCCATGCGAAGAACGCCGTCGCCTACAGCGTCATCTTCACCCGGGGCGAGGGAGGGCAGAACGAGATCGGGCCGGAGCTGTACGAGGCGCTGGGTGCCCTCCGCACCGAGGAGACGGAGCGGGCCGCCCGCCACCTGGGCACCCAGGTCTTCTTCCTCAACTTCTACGACTTCGGCTTCTCGAAGCAGGCGGACGAGGCGTTCGAGCAGTGGGGCGGGCGGGATCACGTGACGGCACGCCTCGTCTACCTGATCCGCAAGCTCAAGCCGGACGTCCTCTTCACGAACCACGACACCGTCACCGTCGGCCCGCGGCGGCAGCACGGGCAGCATCAGGCCGTCGGCCTCGCCGCCTACGACGCCTTCGCGCTGGCCGCCGACCCGTCGTACCACCCCGAGCAGCTCCGGGAGGAGGGCGTCGACCTGTGGCAGCCGAAGCGGCTCTTCCTCCGCCTCTGGCGCGGCCCGGCCGACGGGGCCTATGACGTGGCCGTGCCCGTGGGCACCACCGACCCGGCCACGGGCCGGCCGTACTACGAGCGGGCCATCGCCGCCATCGAGGAACACGCCTCGCAGGGCATGGGCCTCTTTGCCGACCGGCTCCGCACCGACGCCGCCTACTTCGTCCTCCTCCGCTCGGCCACCGACGCCCCGCTCGACCCGGCCGACCTGGCCGGCAACCTCGCGCCGAACACCGCCGCCCGCCCGGATCTGACCTACCTCATCGATGCGGGCCGCGTCCCCTCCCTCCCGGCGGGAACGCTCACGCTCGACGACGACGTCGCCGTCCCCGGCCAGCACCTCAGGCTCCGCTGGCAGGCCGGCAGCCTGCCGGAAGGACGCCTCCGCTGGGTCTTCACCGGCGCCGCCGACACCACCCTCCACCTCGACGGCGGCACGCCCGGCACCCTCACGCTCCGGCTCGACCCCGGCGCCACCCCGACCGTTCCGAAAAAGGTCTACCAGTACGCCCGCTTCACGAACCACCCGCCGGTCGTCTACGCGCTCTACGCCGCCGGGGCGGACACGCTGCTGGCGGCCGGCTACCTGCCCCTGGAGATCGCCCCGCCCGTCCACGTGGAAGCAACCCGTGAGGCCGTGCACCTGCATCCCGGCACGAACCACCTGCCCCTGCATGCCCGCGTCTTCGACCCGCAGGCCCGGCACCTGACACTCGAAGCCACCGTCACACGCGACGACGACGGCGCCGTCATCGGGCAGACGGCAACGACCTTCGCCCCCGCCGCCGGTGGCCGGGCCGACACGACGCTCACGCTCCGCCTGCCCGCGGGCCTCGCCCCCGGAGACTACACGATCACCTTCACCGCCCGGATCGCCCCGGCCCTCCTCCCGGTCGAGCCGGCCCGGGCCCGGCTGCCGGGGCGCGTCTTCGATGTCGCCGTACCGGAAGGGCTGCGCGTCGGCGTCGTGCAGAGCTACGACAACACGCTCACCCAGGCCCTCACCGAACTCGGCGTCGAACACGTCCTGCTCGACTCGCTGGCCCTGGCCCACGGCGACTTCGACGACCTGCACACCATCGTCGTCGACATCCGCGCCTACCTGGTCCGCCCCGACCTCCGCGCCCACAACGACCGCCTCCTCGAATGGGTCCGGCGCGGCGGCCACCTCATCGTCAACTACCAGAAGACGTTCGAGTGGAACCCGGACGCCGACGACCCCTTCGTCCCGGGTCGGAAGAATCCGGGCCATTTCGCCCCCTATCCGCTCGTGCTCAGCCGCGACCGCGTCACGCGTGAGGACGCCCCGGTGACCGTCCTCCATCCCGAACTGCCGCTGTTCCACCGCCCGAACGAGATCACCGGGACGGTCTGGGAGGGCTGGGTGCAGGAACGCGGGCTCTACTTCCCCGGCCGGTACGACCCCGCCTACACCGAGCTGTTCGCCATGAGCGATCCGGGCGAGCCGCCGCTGCGAAGCTCTACCCTGCTGGCCTCCTACGGCACGGGCACCTACCTCTATACCGCCCTCGTCTGGTACCGCCAGTTGAAAAACTACCACCCCGGCGTCTACGCCTTCTTCGCCAACATGCTCAGCCTCCCCCTCGTCGACGGGCGCTCCCTCCCGGCGGCCGGGTCGGAGTGAGGCAAGATGCGGAAACGCTTTCCCGGGAGGAACCGCTTCCGCAAGCGCTTCCTTTACTTAAAGTTATCACCCGGCGCAAAACCTCCCGGAAAAGCCACCGTAGAGAGGCCCCGGAGATCATCACGGTCTCGGCAGTACCCTGATCACCAATCCTGGGAGGGTCTCATGAAACGTTTCTCGTTCAAGGCCGGCGTGCTGTCGCTGGCACTCCTGGCAGCGCCGGCGGCATGGGCGCAGGATCGGCTCCCGCCGGTCTGGGAGGCGAACATCGCCGGGCAGCTGGAAGAGTCGCTCTCGTCGAAGAGCCCGGGCATCCGCGCCGCGGCGATGCAACTCATCGTCGAGCTCGACCGGCACCGGCCGGACCTCGACCTCAGCGCCACCGTCGACCCGCTGCTGAAGATCTACGGGCGGGATCAGGATCCGTCCTACCGGCTGATGGCGCTGTCGGCGCTGCATGCCCTCGACAACGAGTACGGCACGCAGCGCCTGGCCGAGCTGGTCCGGAAGGAACGCTCGCCCGTCGTCCGGCGGGCGACCCTGCTCGCCCTGGCCGACCTCGAAAGACGCTAACCCCTGAGCTCGACTTTGTCCATTTGACGCAAACGGGGAGGCCACCGTAAGCTGATCATCTCTTCGCCCAAAGGGATGACCGGTGCCTACGATGCCTCCCGCGTTTACTGCTTTCATGATAGCCTTCCGGCCGCTGTTCTCCAAGTCCGTCTTTCAGCACGCTCAGGTGCTCGTGGCCGGGGCGATCCTCGCACCGGGTCGCCGTACAGTGGCCAGTGCCCTGCGCGTGATGGGGCTGAGTGCGCTCACCACATTCCAGAACTATCACCGCGTGCTCAATCGGGCCACGTGGTCGGCCCGCCGGGCGGCCCAGATCCTGCTGACCATGCTCATCGAGACCTTCCATGATCGTGCAGACGAGGGGCCGCTGGTCTTTGGCATCGACGAGACCATCGAACGCCGGCGCGGGGTCAAGATCAACGCCAAGGGCATCTACCGCGACCCGGTACGTTCGAGCCGAGGCCACTTCGTCAAGGCCAGCGGGCTGCGCTGGCTCTCGTTGATGTACCTGCCGCGCATCCCCTGGGCTGAGCGGGTCTGGGCGCTGCCGTTTCTGACGGTGCTCTGTCCCAGCGAACGCTATCATACCGAAGCTGGAAAGCAGCATAAGAAGCTGACCGATTGGGCGCGGCAGATGCTGTTGCAACTGAAGCGCTGGCTGCCCGCCCGGCCAATCGTTGTCACCGCGGACAGCAGTTTTTCGGCGATTGAGTTTCTGGCCGCTGTAGGCGAGCACGTCACCGTCGTGACGCGCCTGCGACTCGACGCGGCCCTCTACGAGCCGGCTCCGCCGCGCAAGCCCGGTCAGGTGGGACGGCCCCGGAAGAAGGGCCGACGCTTGCCTTCGCTGCACGAGATCCTCTCGGACGAAAAGACCGCGTGGCGACGCTTCCAGGTGAGCCAGTGGTATGGAAGAGAAGCCTACGAGGTGGACGTGGCTACCGGATGCGCCCTCTGGTACCACAGCGGCCTGCCGGTCGTACCGCTGCGGTGGGTCCTCGTGCGCGATCCGGCCGGACGCCTTGAGCCGAAAGGGTTTCTGTGCACGGATCAACAGGCGTGCGCCGTAGACATACTTACGTGGTTCGTTCGGCGCTGGTCGGTAGAGGTGACCTTCGAGGAAGTGCGTCGCCACCTCGGGTTTGAGACGCAGCGTCAGTGGTCCGATCCGGCGATCCTGCGCACGACGCCCTGTCTGTTGGGGCTCTTCTCGCTGGTTGCCTTGATGGCCGATCGCCTGCATGCCGAGGGGGAGTTGACCGTGGCTCGGAGCGCATGGTACGACAAACCCCATCCGACCTTCAGTGACGCGCTGGCCGGCGTACGGATGGTGCTCTGGCGAGCTATGGATTTTCCGATGTCGCATGAGCGAACCGAAATGTTGAAAATCCCAAGGCCCTTGTTTGAGCGGCTAACCAGCACGTTGGCCTATGCCGCATAAGGACAAAGTCGAGCTGAGCATACACGGGAAAAGCCCGGCGCCGGCGACGGTGCCGGGCTTTTCTGTGGGGGTGCCGGCCCCACGCAACACGCGCTGCACCCCGGCGCCCGGTCTAGGTGTCACGGACCGTCGCTGCCTCGCCGACGGTGTGGATCCAGCCGCCGCCGAGCACGTCCTCGCCTTCGTAGAGGACGAGGGCCTGTCCCGGCGTGATGGCGCGGCGCGCCTCGGCGAAATGCACCTCGAGCTCGTCGTCGCCCGTCTGCCGGACCAGGCAGGGCGCGCCTTCGTCCTTGTACCGGATCTTGCCGACGGCCGGCCGTTCCTCGTGCAGCCTGTCGTACTTGATCAGGTTGAGCCCCCGGGCCGTCAGGCGCTGCTGCAAGAGTTCCTCCCGCGGCCCCACCGTGATGGTGTTCGTGGCCGGGTCGATGTGGGTGACGTAGACGGGATAGCCCAGGGCCAGGTTGAGCCCGTGGCGCTGGCCGATGGTATAGAACGGGTAGCCCTCGTGCCGCCCGACGACGGTGCCATCCTGGAGGACGAACGGGCCGCCGGCCACGCGCTCGCCGAGACCGGGTACCCGATCCCGGAGGAAGCGGCGGTAGTCGTTGTCCGGCACGAAGCAGATCTCGTACGAGTCCGGCTTGTCCGCCACGCGGAGGAGGCCAAAGTCGGCGGCCATGCGGCGGATCTCGGGCTTCTCGTAGGTGCCCAGCGGAAAGATCGTGCGGGCCAGGTGCGCCTGGGCCACCCCCCAGAGGGCATAGCTCTGATCCTTGTTGGGGTCGAGGCCCTTCATGAGGACGTACCGGCCCGTGGCCTCGTCGCGGCGGAGGCGGGCGTAGTGCCCCGTGGCGATGTAGTCGCATCCCAGCGCATCGGCGCGCCGCAGCAGGGCGGCCCACTTGATGTGCGTATTGCAGAGCACACACGGGTTCGGTGTGCGCCCGGCCAGGTACTCTTCCGTGAAGCGCTCGATGACCCAGTCCCCGAACTCCTCGCGAATGTCCACGATGAAGTGGGTGAAGTCGTGCTTGAGGGCGACGGCGCGGGCGTCGTTCATCGACTCGAGCGTGCAGCAGCCGACCTCCTTGCCGGTGCGCCCGCCGCTGCCGGTGTAGTCCCACGTCTTCATCGTGATGCCGACGACCTCGTACCCCTGCTCGCGCAGGAGCACCGCCGCCACCGACGAGTCTACGCCGCCGCTCATGGCCACCAGTACGCGCCCGTGCCTGCTCATCGTCCGCTCTTTCTATCCCAAAAACTCCGGAAAAAACCGGATTTACCGGCGTGCGGCTTCAACGGGCAGGCGCCGAACGGCGTTCCGGGAAGATCCGGTTAACCGATGTCTTTCGACCTGAAAAGAGGGCAGTCCCTGGATGCGTGACGTGTCCCGCAGCCCCCTCCGCGTGCCCTGACCGGATATGGCGGCGCCAGGCTCAATGTACAGACTCCGGGTTCCGGGTTTCGAAGGGTGTTCGCCCGCCCGCCCCTTCCGGCAGGGGTGTCACGCGGAAACCGCGCAGGCCCACCTCGCCGATGCTGCGCCCGTCCCGGAAGGGCACCCAGAAGAGCCCCGCGGCGTCCCCGGTCCTGATCTCACGCGCCGCCAGGCGCCCCTCAACGTATTCCTCGTGCGTGGCCCCCTCGGCCCGGAAGATGATCGTGAAACGGTAGGCCACCGGATGGTCGTTCGTGTTCGTCAGCTTGACGACGACGCCGTTGTTGAAGTTGTCGGCCGCCGGATAGAAGAGGTACTCGAACCTGACGCCCTCGTGCATCAGGATCGGCTTCCAGGCCCACTCGCCGGCGGTACGCGGCTGCGCGAGGAGAGGACCCGCCACGGCGAACCCGGCGAGGAACGCCATCACGCCCCCGAAGCTCCGTCGTATCCGCACGTTCATCATTTGCCGGCTCTCCGTCTCCCCCCTGGGGGATTTCCACGCAGCGGCACAGCCTCCGTTCCGGCCACGTCGCTCCCGCCTCCCACCCACAGGAGGCAATCCGGGTCGTCATGCCGGCGTCTCCTGCCAGTACTTTTCGAGCCACCGGGCCGTGGCCGCCACCTCCTCTTTCATCGTCTCCTCCCCGATCTGCACGAGCCGGTCCCGCGCCTTCCAGTCGTCCAGTTCGATCTCATCGGTGCTGCGGAAGACATGGTTGAGGCGCCGGTAGCGTTCGCCGAGGAGCTGGCGGCACTGGTAGTCGGCAATCCCCGTCACCCCTTCGAACAGGATCTGTACCAGCGGGCGGGCCCACTGGGTATAGCCCCAGTCGAGGCGCTCCCCTTTGACGACCATGTGGACGGTGCCGGTGCCGATCGAGAGGAGCACCACGTCGTCGACCGTGGGACGCCCGATGATGCGGGCGCGGCGATCCTGCGTCTGCGCCAGCGCCGCCATGCTCGGGTTGTTGGCGATGACCCCGCCGTCGATGTAGCCGTCGACGGTGGGGAAATAGGTGGGGGCGGCGCTCGTGTAGAGGGCCACGTCGGCAACCCGCACCGCGCCGTCGCTGTCACGGCCGCCGAAGTTGTGAAAGAACTTGGGCTTCCAGGTACGTTTGTCCGGCTCGGGATCCTCGTTGTCGAGGTCGAAGGCAGGGATGAGCACCTTTTGCCCGAGCGTGCTGAGGGTGGCGTCCCCGAAGATGCGTTCCAGCTCCCGGCGGAGGTAGCGATTGTCGTACTCGGCGCCCACGGCCCGCCCCAGGTCCCGTATGTCGTCGAAGGCGGTGTCGTAGAAGATGTCCTTCCCTTTCTGGTAATAGAGGGCGCGCAGGTCGGTGGGGCTGAGACCGTGCGCCAGCCCCAGGGCGATGATGCCACCGGTGGAGGTGCCGGCGATCAGGTCGGTGTGGCGGCGCCAGCCGGGCACGGCGGCGTCGAGCTGTTCGAGCAGCACGGCCGTGAGCAGGCCGCGGATGCCCCCGCCGTCGAGAGAGAGAATGCGAAAGGTTGCCATAGACGTCGCCCCGGTTAATGGAAGGGTGAAGGGATGGAAAGAGGAGAGGTGTCGATGCAGGGAATTAAACCCGCCCCGCCGACACCTGCAACCCGGTCTTTTGCCGGAAGCTCAGGGACGAACCGTTTTGGCGGCCTCGTTGGCGGCGACGATGAGCGGATCCAGGGCAGGCGCGAGGGGGGGCGTGTAGATCAGGTCGAGGTCGCGGATGCGGTCGACGGTCCAGCCGTCCCAGATCAGCGGTACGAGCACGTCGGCGCGGAGGGCGGCCCCCTTTTCGCCGACGCAGGCGGCCCCCAGCAGCCGCCCCCGCCGCCGTTCGACGACGAGCTGCACGTGGACGGGCCGGGCCTCGGGGTAGAGGGGCACGTGCGACCAGTGGCGGATGGTGACGGTGAAGGCGTCGAAGCCGGCCTCCCGGGCCTCGTCCGGGCGGAGGCCGGCGGCGGCCACCTCCAGGCCGAACACCTTCACGGCGGACGCCCCCACGATGCCCGGGAACTGTTTCGGGAGGCCGCGTCCCCGGCGGGCGGCGTTGTGCCCGGCCACCCGCGCCGTGCGGAAGGCCGTGGGCGAGAGCGGCACGTACACCTTCTTCCGGTCGACGACGCGCTCGACCTCCACGCAGTCGCCGCAGGCCCAGACGTTGGGCAGGTTGGTCCGCATCTGTGCGTCGACGGCCAGCGCGCCGGTCTCGCCGAGGCGGAGGCGTGCCGCCGCGGCCAGGTCCGTGTTGGGCTCCGTGCCCATGGCCAGCAGGACGAGCTGGCAGCCGATGTGCTCGCCGCGGTCGGTCCGCACGCTGCGCACCATGCCGTCCGGGTGGTGATCGAGCCCGACGGCCCGCTCGCGCCGCACGACGACGCCGTGCCGCCGCAACGCGTCCTCGACGAGCGGGCGCAGCGCCGCGTCCAGGTAGGCGTGCAACACACCGGGCCCCGGCTCCAGGATGGTCACCCGCACGGCGCGTGCCCGTAGTGCCTCGGCCATCTCGACCCCCACGTAACCGCCCCCCAGGACGACGGCGTGCCGGACGGGGTGGGCGTCGAGGTAGGCCCGCAGGTCGACGGCCTCCTCCAGGGTCCGCACGGCGAAAACGTTCGGTGCCTCGAGGCCGTCGAGCGCGGGGCGACGGGGCCGGGCGCCGACGGCCAGGATGAACTTGTCGAACCGTTCCTGCCGCACCATGCCGGTGGCCAGGTCTTCGACCGTGAGCCGGTTCCGGGCGGGGTCGAGGGCGAGCACGCGGTGCCGGGTACGGACCGTGCCGCCGCGGGTCTGCTCGAAGCGCCCGGGTGTGAGCCGCACCAGCCGCTCGGCCTCGTCGATGGTGCCGGCCACGTAGTACGGAATCTCACAGGCACCGTAGGAGATGTGGGGTCCCTGCTCGAAGAGCACGACCTCGGCCCGCGGATCGGCACGGACGGCCGCGACGGCGGCAGCCGGTCCGGCGGCGGTTCCTCCGATGACGGCGATGCGTTGCGCGGGCATGGCAGGGGCAGGCTGCAAACGGTCAGGACGCCGGCGTCATGCCTCCGGGGGCACCGGAGCGCCCGGGGCCAGCCGGAGCCCCTCTTCCCGGATACGGGCGGCCAGGGTCGCCAGCGTCGTCCCGGTCAGGAGCGCCTGCAGGCGCCCGCGCTCCACGCGCCAGGCGTCGTGCAGCGGGCAGAGCCGGTGCTCACCGCACCCGGGCAGGCCGAGCACGCATTCGGTGAACAGTTCCGGCCCGTCGATGGCGACGACGATGTCGTAGAGCGTGATCCGGTCGGGCGACCGCGCCAGGGCGACCCCTCCTTTCGGCCCCCGAAACGAACGGATCAGCCCGGCCTCCGTCAGCTTCTGGAGGATCTTCGTGAGAAAGTGAAAGGAGATGTCCAGCTCCTTGCTGATCTCGCGGATGGCGACGTAGCCCTCCGGTTCCAGAGCCGTCAGGTAGAGGGTGGCACGCAGCCCGTATTCGGCGCTCTTCGATAGCAGCATCGTGTTTCGATCCAGCAGGCGTAGGCGTTATGCGTCCGTTGTCGCCGGAGGCAAGGTACGCTTTTTCCGGCTCACGTGCCCGGGTCGGCCAGGTGGGCGCGCAGCGGGTCGGCGGGCTCGGTGTGGTCCTCCGGATGGGCGGCCGCATGGGCCTCCGGCTCCAGGTGCGCCGTCACGAACACCTCCGCCCCCTCGAACTCCCGGGCGATGGCGGCTTCGACCACGTGCGAGCGGTCATGCGCCTCGGTGATGCTCAGCGTCTCCGGGAAAAGCAGGTGGTATTCGATCCAGCGCTGGTCGTTCACCCGCCGGTGCCGGACCTGATGATAGCCCGAGATGAGCCCGTCGGCCACGGCCCGGTCGAGCACGGACAGGATCTTCTGCGTGTCGCCGGCGTCGGCGGCCTCCATGAGGCCGGAGACGGCCTGCCGCACCAGCCGCACGCCGGTCCACAGGATGTTCACCGCCACGGCGACGGCCACCAGCGGGTCGAGCCAGGTGCGGCCCGTCAGGGCGACGAGCCCGACGCCGGCCAGCACGCCGAGGCTCGTCCACATGTCTGTGAGCACGTGCCGCCCGTTGGCTTCCAGCACGAGGCTCCGGTGCCGGCGCCCGACGTACACCAGCGCCAGCCCCAGCCCCAGGTTGACCAGCGTCAGCCCGGCCAGGATCCACAGGCCCACGTCCAGCTGCCGCAGCGCCGGCCCCTCGATCAGCGCCCGAACCGCCGAGTACAGGATGGTCACGGCCGCGATCAGGATCAGTCCCCCCTCGAAGCCGGAGGAGAAATAGGCGATCTTACCGTGCCCGTAAGGATGGCCCGCATCCGGCGGGCGCACGGCGTACCACAGGCTGAAGGCGGCAAACCCGGTCGCAAAGAGATGGATGACCGACTCCACCGCGTCCGAGAGGATGGCGGCGCTGCCCGTGATGAAATAGGCCGTCATCTTGCCCGCCAGCATCAGAAAAGAAACGGCCAGACTGGCCGCCATGGCAACCTTTCGGGCGTCACGGACAGGCACGATCGACAGCTGCTCGGGCAGGTGAAGTCTTCCACGCTCACAAAATCTACCCCTCTTATCGAACAGCGCTCAAAATGATTCCCTGATGTTACGCAGTTGAAACCTGTGGGATAGCAGGACGACCCCTCCGTCGCTTCGCGATACCTCCCCTTCGCATGTTGACAGGGGTAGGTTTTCATATAGCGTTGGTCCATGCTGCTGAAGGCGTCGTTGTGCAGCGCAATGTAGCCGCACCCTTTATGGGTGCGCCCCATGGCCCACAGGAGAGCCCGGGCCGGCGGGACGCGCAATGCGTCCAGATCCGCGGCTACACGTGGGCAGCCCGGGCCGGCGGGACGCGCAACGCGTCCCGGGACGCGCAACGCGTCCAGATCCGCGGCTACATGTGGACCGTTCGCAAAGGCAGCCATGCCCTCCATAACCACGACCTCCGCTGTAGACCACGTTCAGGAACAAGACATCGTCAGTTCCTGCGGAAGCCTCCGGTTTCCGCGAAGGCGGGACGCCCGTCCGTAGGCTCAGTTTTCTAGATCCCCAATCAAGTTGGGGATGACAGATCGAAAGGGCTCTATGGGTCTCAAAAGCCACTTTCTGTGAATACCTACCCTTGTCAACCTTCGCATGGGGAGGGACTTTTCAGACCGCGTCGTGCCAATACAAGCCCTTCCCCCTGGCCGCCCCCGGCGGCCCTGCAGGGGGAAGGGCCCCGAAGGGGGGATGGGGGTCGCCCTCTCCCTGGTCGAGGGGCCTGCCACGAAGCGAAAGGGAAGCAAAGTGACGGCTTCGTCGCCTACTGCGTAACATCAGTGATTCATTCGCTGGAGCGCTCCGGGGATCTTGAGCGAGCTGAATCCCTCGGCATTTTTGACTTCGCACACTCTTTATACGAATCACCGCCTCCCCCGGTGCGAACCGCTGTCTCGTTTTTTATATTCGGTCTAAATAAAGCCTGTCTCACGCAACCAACGCATCCACCCGATGTTGACCTTTTCCAGGCATCCGTTTTACGCGCTGCTCCTGGCCACCGCGATCAGCCTGAGCGCCTGCGACAGCAACGATCCCGGCCGGCCGGGTATCGACGGCGACACCCTCCAGGTGGAAGGCGGGCGCGGCACGGATGTTCAGATCCCCCTGACCCTTCGTGCCGAGGCCGGCATCCAGGCGCTCACCGTCTCGGTCGACGGCGACACGCCGCAGCCGGTCGACGTCGACGCGGGCGCGACCGAACAGCAACTCACCTACGTCTTTACCATCCCCGCCTCGGCAACCCTGGGTACGGAGTTCGTCCTGCTGTTCACGCTGACCGACCAGGCCGGGGCGGAAACGCAAATCACGGCGCGCGTCGTCACCGGCAAGCTGATCGAGACACCCGAAACGTACACGTTCACCCGCAACGGGGCCTCCACGGTCTCCTTCCCCGGCCAGACCGACCGCCTCAACATGCTCCAGGAGATGAAAGCCTACCTGACACAGGGTGACCGGGGCGAGCTCCTTTCCGAACAGGCCCTGCTCGACATGTTCGAGAACACGGGGGGCAACGGGGGCGGCCACTTCTCCTTCACCTCCGACCGGCAGTTGAAGGACAAAACCTTCCCCCCCGACCTGGACGCCCGGCTCTTCGAGAACCTCTTCGCCCGTGCCGCCGCCGCCAGTGAGCGGGGCCAGGCGGGGATCACCGCCTCGAACGGCACGGCCGGCCTCCTGGTCCGCGAGAACAGCGGCAACACCA
Organism: Rhodocaloribacter litoris; assembly: GCF_011682235.2. Taxonomy (NCBI): domain Bacteria; kingdom Pseudomonadati; phylum Rhodothermota; class Rhodothermia; order Rhodothermales; family Rhodothermaceae; genus Rhodocaloribacter; species Rhodocaloribacter litoris. Next base: position 946,358 of record NZ_CP076718.1, read on the forward strand.
TCCTGGTCGACGAAAACGGCCGGGAGTTCACCCAGCTGATCGAGAAGGGGCTGATGGGAGCCGTCTTCTACAACCAGATCTACAACGTCTACCTCACCGACAGCCGGGTCGGCAACGGCGTCGAGAACGTGGAACTGGTCGAAGGCGAAAACTACACGCCCATGGAGCATCACTGGGACGAGGCCTTCGGCTACTGGAATGCCCCGCCGGACTTCACCTCCCCCTGGCCGGAGGCCCGCAGGGGTGAGCTCCGCTTCTGGAGCCACTACTCGAACGTGGTGGACAACGTAGCCGGTGGCCTGCTGGGCACCAACAAGATCCTCATGGACGCCTACAAGGAAGGACGCGCGGCGATCGTGAACAACGATCCGGTCACCCGGGACGCACAGCGCAACGTCCTCTACGCATACCACGAACTGGTTGCCGCCGCAACGGCCGTGCACTACATCAACCTGACGCTCGGCTACCTGGACGAGGGCAAGACGGGTGAGGCGTTCCACACCCTCTCCGAAGCCTGGGCGTTCGTGAATGCCCTGAAGTACAGTCCCCGCCGAAAGATCTCCCTGGAACAGATCGAAACGATCAAAGAGGAGAAGTTTGGCGCCGGCGGCAACTTCTGGAACGTCACGTCCGCCGGCCTGAACGAGGCGAAAGCCACCCTGGTCGAGATCTACCCCGAGCTCGCCCCCGTTCAGGACGATCTGTAGGCGTCCCTGCCCGCTGAATCCGGCGTGAGGCCGGGCGGCGTGCCCGTCCGGCCTCACGCCATCCCGGTTTGATCATGTCCCACGCGATGAACATACGTCCGCACCCGTTCCCCTTCGTCCTGGCCGGTATCCTGCTGCTCGCCTCGTGCGACAGCAGCCCTTCGACGTCCGAGCCGCCGCCGGACGCAACGTTCGATCGTTCGGCCATGCTCGAAAACTACGGCCGGACCATCATCCTTCCCGCCTACGAGACCCTGAAGCAGGCCGTGGACGCGCTGCAGGCCGCGGCGACGACCTTCGCCGGCAACCCGACGGCGTCCAACCTTGCGGCGCTCCGGGAACGCCTGAAGGCCGCACGCCTGGCCTGGCAGGACGCCGCCCTGTTCCAGTTCGGTCCCGCCGAATCCGTAACGCTCCGCGCCACGCTGAACACCTACCCGGCCGACGAAGCGAAGATCGAGGCCAACATCGCTTCGGGCAACTACGTCCTGGGCACGATCGACAACCGGGCGGCGGTAGGGTTTCCGGCCCTGGCCTACCTCCTCTACGGCCCCGGCTCCACGGATGAGGAGATCCTGGCGGCGTACACGAACGACGCACAGGCCTCCGGCCGGATGACCTACCTGCAGGACAACGTCACCTTCATCAAGGCGGCCACCGACGCCACCTTCGAGGCATGGCACGCCGACGGCGGCAACTACATCGGCACGTTTCTGAGCCCGGAGAAGGCCGGCACGGACGTGGGCAGCGCGCTGGGCATGCTGGTCAACGCGTTCATCCTCCACTACGAACGCTTCATCCGGGACGGCAAGATCGGCATCCCGGCCGGCGTCCGCAGCGCCGGCGTGCCCCGCCCCGGATCGACCGAAGCCTTCTACGGAGGCTACTCGGCCGAACTGGCCGTGGCCGGCGTACGGGCAACCCGGCGGCTCTTCCTGGGCAACAGCCGGAGCGGCGCCGAAGGCCCGGGCCTGGACGATAACCTGCGCTTTCTGGGCGCGGAGACGCTGGCCGACCAGATCACGACCGAACTGGACGAGGCCATCGCCGCCCTGGAAGCCCTGCAAGACCCCCTCTCCACCCAGATCGAGTCCGACCTCGAGCCGGTCCTCACCGCCTTCACCGAGCTGCAGGACGTCGTCGTGTTGCTGAAGGCGGACATGACCTCCGTGCTCGGCATCACCATCACCTTCCAGGACAACGACGGCGATTAGGAGGTCGTACGCATGCGAAAGTACGTCACCGCGCAAACGTCCATCGCACCGCTCGCCGTCTTCCGGGTGCTCTTCGGCTTCATCATGACGGTGAGCATCCTCCGCTTCGCCCTGAAAGGCTGGATCCACGCGCTCTACGTCAAACCCACGTACTACTTCACGTTTTACGGGTTCGACTGGGTCCGGCCGCTCGGGGAAGCCGGAATGTATGCCCTCTTCCTGCTGATGGGCCTGGCCGCCCTGGGGATCATGCTGGGCTGGCACTACCGGCTCGCCGCCGTCCTCTTCTTCCTCTCCTTCACCTACGTCGAGCTCATCGACAAGACGAACTACCTGAACCACTATTATTTCGTCAGTATCGTCAGCTTCCTGCTCATCTGGGTGCCGGCCCACCGCGCCTTTTCGCTGGACGTCCGGCGCCGGCCTTCGTTGCGGGTCGATACCGTGCCCGCCTGGACAACGGGCATCTTCAAGCTGCAACTCGGGCTGGTCTATGTGTATGCCGGGCTGGCCAAGCTCAACCCCGACTGGCTCTTCGAAGCCCTGCCCCTGCGCCTCTGGCTGCCCGCCCACGCCCACCTGCCCCTGATCGGCCCCCTGCTCGACGAACCCCTGACCGCCTACGTGTTCAGCTGGGCCGGCGCCCTGTATGACCTCACCATCGTCTTCTTCCTGCTGTGGAAGCGGACGCGCCTTGCGGCTTACCTGGCCGTCCTCGCCTTCCATCTGACGACGGCCCTCCTGTTCCAGATCGGGATGTTCCCCTACATCATGATCCTGTGCACGCTCATCTTCTTCCCGGCCTCGTTCCACGAGCGGCTCATCGCGGGGGGAAAAACGATCTGGCGCTTCATGACCCGCCGCCGTGCGGGCGTGCTGGTGCGCGGCGCGGCGGACCGGGCTCCTGTGTCCTTTCGCCCCGGGCGGCGTGCGTCCCTCGCCCTGGCGGTCCTGCTGGGCCTGCACTTCGCCCTCCAGATCCTGATCCCCCTGCGGTCGATCCTCTACCCCGGTCACCTCTTCTGGACCGAGGAAGGCTACCGCTTCTCCTGGCGTGTGATGCTCATGGAAAAGGCCGGGTACACCGTCTTCCGCGTCCACGATCCCGCTACCGGCAGGCGATGGGAGGTGCCGAACTGGGCCTACCTGACCCCCTACCAGGAAAAGATGATGTCCACGCAACCGGACATGATCCTGCAGTTCGCCCACTTCCTGGAGGAGGAATACCGGCGGCAGGGCATCGAGGACGTCGAGATCACCGTCGAAGCCCACGTCACCCTCAACGGCCGCAAGAGTCGCCTGATGATCGACCCGGGCGTCGATCTGACCGAGGTGAAGCGGGACCTTCGCCCCAAAACGTGGATCCTGCCCTTCACCGGTCGTGAAGAAAGCTGGCTGACACACCGCTGACGATGAAGCACCTGTTTCTACTCGGCGCAGGGATGGTTTGCCTGGCGGCGCTCGTCGCTCCGGCCGCCGCGCAGCCCTTCTCCGTCTCCGGCCGCGTCGTCGACGAGCACGGGGCCCCCGTGGTGGGCGCCACGGTCTTTGTCACGAAGGCCCTCCCGGACACGCCCGGCGGGGCGCACCGCATCGTCGCCACGACCGCCGCCTTCGACGTCACCGGGCCGGACGGTACCTACGCCATCGGGAACGTGAACCCCGGCCGCTACGCCGTCGTCGCCTACCTCACCGGCAAGCGCATTGCCACGCAGCACGTGACCGTCGCCGACCACCCCGTGCGGGCCGACTTCACGTTGTCCCTCCTGGAGACCGAGCTCGGTGAGATCACGGTCCGCGAGCCGGCGGAAGCCTCCTTCGCCCTGACGCGGCTGCGGCCGGTGGACGTCGAGGGCGTCGCCCTCTACGAAGCCAAAAAGAGCGAGGTGGTGGTGATCGACGAGCTGACGGCCAACCTGGCGACGAACAACAGCCGGCAGATCTACGGCCGCGTGGCCGGGCTCAACATCTGGGAAAGCGACGGCGCCGGGTTGCAACTGGGCCTGGGCGGCCGGGGCCTCAGCCCCAACCGTAATGCCAACTTCAACACCCGCCAGAACGGCTACGACATCGCCGCCGACGCCCTCGGCTACCCGGAAAGCTACTATACCCCGCCCACCGAGGCGCTCTCCCGCATCGAGATCGTCCGGGGGGCCGCCTCGTTGCAGTACGGCACCCAGTTCGGCGGCCTGCTCAACTTCGTCTTCAAGGACGGCCCGGAGACGAAACCAGTCGAAGTCACCTCTCGCCTCTCGACCGGCTCCTTCGGACTGCTGAACACCTTCACCAGCATCGGGGGCACGGCCGGCCCCACGCGCTACTATGGCTTCTACCAGTACAAACGCAGCGACGGGTGGCGGCCGAACGCGGAACTGGACCAGCACACGGCCTACGCCGCCCTGACCTACCGGCCCCTCCCCGCGCTGTCGATCCGGCCCGAGTACACGTACATGTACTACCTGGCACACCAGCCCGGAGGCCTCACGGACGCGCAGTTCGAAGCCAACCCCCGCCAGTCGACCCGGGAACGAAACTGGTTCCGCGTCCACTGGAACCTGTTCGCCCTGCGGGCCGACTACCGGTTCTCGAGCCGCACCAGCCTCAACACCCGCTTCTTCGGGCTGCTGGCCGGCCGCGACGCCCTGGGCAACCTCGGCCGCATCGACCGGCTGGACCTCGGCGGCAACCGCGACCTGCTCAAAGACGATTACCGGAACTGGGGCAACGAAACCCGGCTGATCCACCGGTATCCCTTCCTCCACGACGTGTCGGTCCTGCTGGTCGGCACCCGGATCTACCGGGGCTTCACCCACCGCCGGCAGGGTGAGGGCCCGGACGGGCGCGCCCCCGACTTCACCTACCTGAACCCCGACAACCTGGAAGGCTCCGACTTCGACCTCCCGAGCCGCAACGTCTCCGTCTTTGCCGAAAACATCTTCAACGTCACGCCCCGCCTCAGTGTGACCCCCGGCATCCGGTTCGAATACATCCGGACGCAGGCGGACGGCTACTACCGCAACACCGTCCGCGACCTGGCCGGCAACGTGCTCCTGGACGAGCGTATCGAAGAACGGCGGTCGCACACCCGCTCTTTCGTCTTTTTCGGGATCGGGCTGAGTTACAAGCCCGCCAGCGCCCTGGAGGTCTACGCCAACTTTTCCCAGAACTACCGGGCCATCAACTTCAACGACATCCGCGTCAACGTGGGCAGCCTCGAAGTGGACCCGGACATCCGGGACGAGCACGGGTTCAACCTGGATCTGGGCCTTCGCGGCACCCACGGCCGGGTGTTCACCTACGACGTAAGCCTGTTCCACCTGTTCTACCGGGATCGGATCGGTACCGTACTCCGGACCGCCCCCAACCCGCAGTTCAACAACCTGGTGGACCGCACCTTCCGGTTCCGCACCAACATCGCCGACGCCCGGATCTACGGCATCGAATCGTTCGCCGAACTGGACCTCTACAAGGTGCTGGCAGGCAGCAACAGCCCCACCCGGCTGTCGGTGTTCTCGAACCTCGCGCTGATCTCCGCGAAATACGCCCGGTCCCGGGAAAACGGCATTGCGGGAAACGACGTCGAGCTCGTACCGCCGATCAACCTGAAAACCGGGCTCACGTTCAGCACGGGACCGCTGGCCGTCGCCTACCAGTTCTCCTATGTGGGAAAACATTTCTCGGATGCCTCCAATGCGCTGCGGACGCCGACGGCCATCGAGGGGATCATTCCGGCCTATCACGTGATGGACCTCTCGGCGGCCTACACGTTCGGCCGCTACCGGCTCGAGGCCGGGGTCAACAACCTGACCGACCACCACTACTTCACCCGCCGCGCGACCGGCTATCCCGGCCCGGGCATCATCCCGGCGGAAGGGCGCAGCCTGTATCTGACCCTGGGCCTGACCCTGTAGACACGCGGCCGGGCCGGACGCCCCTGGAATCGCCGCTGCCGGAAACGACGAGGGCCTTCCCCCGGACAGGAGGAAGGCCCTCGTGGACCGTACTGGGATGGTTTGAGGAGTTACCTCTTCCTGTATCGTCCACGCCCGCGTTGTTCTTAAGCCGCCGCGGCGGGCAGGTGCTCGTCGAGCCAGCGGCGGATGGCCGGCTCGGGGAGCGCCCCTACGAACTCGCCGCGCACCTCGCCGTCGACGAACAGCTTCACGGCGGGGATGCCCCGGACGCCGTAGCGCATCGAGAGCTCGGGGTGCCGGTCGGTGTTGACCTTCACCAGGCGCCACTTTCCTTTGCTCTCGCGGGCGAGCTTTTCGAGGGTGGGTCCCAGCACGCGGCACGGCCCGCACCACGGCGCCCAGAAATCGACCAGCACCGGCTTCTGCCGGCTCTTGTCGAGCACCTCCTTCTGGAAGAATTCAGGCAGATCGTTCATCTATCCCACTGGTTTGTTTGCCCTTACCTCTGAATCTCGGCGTCGCGGTACGTGGCCTTACCAGCGCCGGAGCCCGGCGATGCCGCCCATCTCTTCGGTGAGCAGGCGCTCGGCCTCGCCGCGGACGAACTCGAGGCGGCTGCCGTGGCGAAGGGCCAGCCCGGGCAACACCTCGTCGAGGCGGACGTGCTCCGGCGCGGTACCGGCGGCGCAGGTGCGCACGGCCGTCGCCTCGTCGGAAACGACCAGCCCCGTCTCCGAGCAACGATAGACCGTCTCGAAGAGCACCCGGGGCGACCACGGCACGACCACCGTCTGAAGCCGTCCTTCCTGGAGGGCCGGCAGCACGTTGCCCAGCCCCCACACCCCATGCTCCCGGATGCGCCCCAGCAGCGCCATCTCGCCGGCCCGCTCGGCTTCCTCGACGGCGTCTTCGATATGCGCGAGCACCTGCGCCGGCGCGGCATCGGGGTAGGGCAATCCGGCGAGACGGGCCACCACCTTTTCCCGGACGGCCTTCGGCAGCACCTCCTCGAAGGCGACGCGCCGCTCCTCGGGGCCACACAGGATCAGCCGCTCTGCCCCCCGCGCCGCCATCGCTTTCTCCAGCAGCCCGGCGGCGTCCTTGTAGAAACGGTGCACCCATGCCTCGACGCGGTCCTCATAGAGGTCGTGCCCCGTCCCCACGGCCGGGACGGCGGGCGAACCGGCGGCCGGCTCGGTCAGCCTGCGCCATGCGGTGGTGTCCACGGCCAGGAAGGCCTCCTTCACCTCTTCGATCTCGCCCATATGGACGTCGAAGTACCGCCAGCGCGCGCGGTCCATGTAGACGACGGCATAGCGCTCGTACTCGTCGCGTGCGAGCAACAGCGGGGCCACGTAGGGCACGCCCCACCGCGCGACGACGCGCTCCATCTCTGAGACGAGCGGCAGGTCCACCTGCAGGTAGTGCGTCTCGAAAAACACCCCGGGGTCCTCCGTGGCGAAGAGCACCAGGGTGCGGCCGTGCCGGTGCGGCGGGTCGACCTGGAAGCGGGCGACCACCTCGTCGATCAGCGCCCGCGGCACACCGGCCGCCTTCATCGCATTCTCGGCACGGATACGGTAGCCTTCTGCCAGGTTGTCGGCGTGCGCCGGGTTCACGTCCAGATAGAGCGAAAGCACCGGCGCATCCAGCGTTTCCAGTTGTGCGGCGAGGATATCGATCCCATGTTTCATACCATCACCTCCCCGTCGTCATCAAGGGTTGATCGGCGTCGAAGGAACTCATGTGTCTGTGACCTTCTGTGCCACGTGATCCGTCGACGCGGCTTCGGGTTTCGGTCCCAGGAGGGCCCGGATCTCGTCGGCATCCAGGACCTCTTTTTCGAGGAGCGCCGTCGCCATTTTGTCGAGCAGGTCGCGTTTCTCCTGCAGGAGCGCCTTCGTCTCCTCGTAGCAGGTGCGGATGATGTGGAGCACTTCCTCGTCGATCAACTGCTCGATGCGCTCGGATCGGCGCTCGGTTTGCGGCCCCTGCCCCAGGAAGCCGGGACCGGCGTTCTGCACGAGGGACAGGTTGGGCAGCTTCTCACTCATGCCGTAGACCGTGACCATGTGGCGGGCCAGTTGCGAGACGCGCTCCAGGTCGTTCGAGGCGCCGGTGGACACCTCACCGAAGACGATCTCTTCGGCGGCCCGCCCCCCGAGCAGCCCCTTGATCTTGCCCAGCAGCTCGGAGCGGCGCATCAGGTAGCGGTCCTCCAGCGGCATCTGGAGCGTGTAGCCGAGCGCCCCGAGCCCGCGCGGGACGATGGACACCTTCTGCACCTCGTCGGCGCCGGGGGTGAAGTACCCCACGATGGCGTGGCCGCTCTCGTGGTAGGCCACGATCTTCCGCTCCTCCTCGTTGATCAGGCGGTTCTTCTTCTCCAACCCGGCCACCACGCGCTCGATGGCCTCCTCGAACTCGCGCATGGAGATCCGCTCCTTGCCCTTGCGGGCCGCCAGCAGCGCCGCCTCGTTACACACGTTGGCGATGTCCGCCCCCACGAAGCCGGGCGTCCGGGCGGCGAGCCGGCGCAGGTCCACGCTCTCGTCGAGCTGCAGGCGGCGGGTGTGAACGCGGAAGATGGCCTCGCGCCCGTTCATGTCGGGCCGGTCGACGAGCACCTGCCGGTCGAAGCGGCCGGGGCGCAGCAGGGCCGGGTCGAGCACCTCGGGGCGGTTCGTGGCACCCATGATGATGACGCCCTCGGTGCCCTCGAAGCCGTCCATCTCGGTCAGGAGCTGGTTGAGCGTGTTCTCCCGCTCGTCGTGCCCGCCGACGACGGCCACCTGCGCCCGGCTCTTGCCGATGGCGTCGATCTCGTCGATGAAGATGATACACGGGGCCTTCTCCTTGGCCTGCCGGAACAGGTCGCGCACGCGGGCCGCCCCCACGCCGACGAACATCTCGACGAAGTCGGAGCCGGAGAGGGAGAAGAAGGGCACGCCGGCCTCGCCGGCCACGGCCCGCGCCAGCAGCGTCTTGCCGGTGCCGGGCGGCCCCACCAGCAGCACCCCCTTGGGCAGGCGCGCCCCCAGCCGGGTGTACTTCTGCGGGTTTTTCAGGAAGGCGACGATCTCACGCACCTCCTCCACGGCCTCGTCCACCCCGGCCACGTCCCTGAACGTCACCTGGTGCTTCGGATCCTCGGCCACGATCCGGGCCTTCGAGCGGCCCACGTTCAGGATGCTGTTCTGCGCGGCGCTCATCCGGCGGAAGATCAACCCCCAGAGGCCCATCAGGATCAGGAAGGGCAGGATCCAGTTGAGGAAGAAGTTGCGGAAGAAGTTGGACTCGATGCGCCCGCTCACGTCCACCCCGGCCGCTTCGAGGTCGGCGAGCAGGGCCGGGTCCTCCAGGTCGGGCAGGCGGGTGACGGTGAACTGCCGGGCCATCTGCCGCTCGATGCGGTCGAGGCGGAGCCGCCAGGGCGCCGTGGGCCCCAGCGAGATGGTGGTGTCGGTGCCGGCGTCGGAGGCGGTCGTGTCCCGGAAGACCCCGACGATCCGCTCGGGCAGGATCACCACGCGCTCGACCTCGCCCGCCCGCACCTTCTCCCGAAAGGTGGTGTATGAGATCTCACGCGGCCCCTCCAGGCCGGAGAAGAACCAGTACTGCAGGGCCAGCAGGCCCAGCAACACGAACAGGTAGTACCAGAGTGAAAATTTGACAGGCTTTTCCATGCGACGTCCCGGGTTGATGACCGGACCGTGCCGCCTCAAGCCCCGTTCCGACGCGGCCGGTCCTGCCAGTCCTGGCAGAAGCAACCCGGAACGCGTCCGTCATCCCTGGGACAACGTGGCGGCCCGTGGTCGCCCTGTCAGTCCCCGGCCTGACGGAGGGGCGACCCTGCTCACCGGTAGGCTTCGAGCGTCACCGGCACGATCACCTCGTCGCCGTCGCGAAGGAGGGTGAGGTTGACCACCTCGCCGGGGTTGCGGCGCTCGAGCGCCAGGATGACGTCGTTGGCCGAACGGACGGGCTGCCCGTCGACGGCGACGACGATGTCGCCCAGGCGGAGGTAGCCGAAGCGGTCGCGCATGGTGGGGCGGATGCCGGCCCGGGCCGCCGCGCTGCGGGGCTCGACGTGGATGACGAGCGCCCCCTCGATGCCGAGCCGCCGCGTCACCTGGGCCGAGGCGAATTCGATCCCCAGGCTGGGCCGCCGCACCCGCCCGTAGGCGATCAACTCGGGCACCACCCAGTTGACCACGTCCACCGGGATGGCGAAGCCGATGCCGGCGTACGCCCCCGAGGGGCTGTAGATGGCCGTGTTGACGCCGATGAGACGACCGGCCGAGTCGAGCAGCGGCCCGCCCGAGTTGCCGGGGTTGATGGCGGCATCGGTCTGGATGACGTCGCGGATGGGGATGCGGGCCACCGACTCGATCTCGCGGCCCAGGGCGCTGATGACGCCCGTCGTGAGGCTCTGGTCAAGGCCGAAGGGGTTCCCGATGGCGAAGACGGACTGCCCCACCCGCAGGTCGGACGAGGTGCCCACCGGAATGGGACGGAGCCGTTCGGCCGGCGCCTCGATGCGAAGCACGGCCAGGTCCTTCTCGGGCGCCGTCCCCACCAGCGAGGCCTCCCACGTTGTGCGGTCGGCCAGCGTCACGAGCGCCCGGTTGGCCCCCTGGATGACGTGAAAGTTGGTGATGATATGGCCGTCGTCGTCCCACACGAAGCCCGTGCCGGTGCCCCGGGGGATCTCGGTGACGTTCCACGAGAAGAAGTCGCGCTGCACCGTCAGCGAGGTGATGTAGACCACCGAGGGGGAGGCCTGCTCGAAGAGGGCGATGGTGGCCTTCTCCGCCTCGGTGAGGTCGGCCCGCGGCGTCACCGGGCGCGGGGCCGCCTGCTGCGCGGCCTGCCGGGTGGCCGACTGCCAGGCCACCCCGCCCACGAAGCCGAGGACACCGATCAACAGGGCCACCACCAGGTGCCCCACGCGTACCGTGATCTGTCGATTCATGATGCTGCTCCGCTGAATATTCCGGGTCAATATAGGGGGACAGCAGAAACAACGCAGTGATCCCCCTACCGGTTAGGCCCTTTACCCCCAATCTTCCCGAAAAAAATTCCTTTCCGCACGCAGCTTTGACATGCAACTGATATATCAACGGTGTATATTCTAAATCAACCCACTCACCATTCCTGCAAACACGCATCATGACGACTCCCTGGCGCGGCGTCTTTCCCGCTGTCACCACCAAGTTTACGGAAGACGGTCGCCTGGACCCCGAGGCCCAGGTGCGCCACACCGAAGCCATGATCGCGGCCGGCGTGCACGGCCTGATCGTGTGCGGCTCGCTGGGCGAGAGCAGCACCCTCTCGCCCGAGGACAAGCTGGAGGTGCTCCGCACGGTCCGCGAGGCGGCGGGCGGGCGCGTGCCGGTCCTCACCGGCATCGCCGAGCGCACCACCGCAGACGCCTGCCGCTTCGCCGAGCGGGCCGCGGCCGAAGGCGCCGACGGCTTCATGCTCCTGCCGCCCATGCTATACCGCTCCGACCGCCGCGAGACGCTCACCTTCCTCCGCACCGTCGCCGCGGCCACCGACCGGCCCATCATGCTCTACAACAACCCCGTCTCCTACGGGGTCGACGTCACGCCGGAGATGTTCGCGGAGCTGGCCGATGAGCCCGGGTTCGTCGCCATCAAGGAGTCGTCCGACGACGTGCGGCGCATCACGGACATCATCAACCTGGTGGGCGACCGCTACCGGATCTTCTGCGGGGTGGACGACCTCGCGCTGGAGGCCCTCCTTCTGGGGGCCGAGGGCTGGGTGGCCGGGCTGGTCTGCGCCTTTCCCGAGGAGACGGTGGCCCTCTACGAGCTGGCCCGGGCGGGGCGGCTGGCGGAGGCCCGGGCCCTCTACCGCTGGTTCATGCCGCTGCTGCACCTGGACGTCTCGACGAAGCTGGTGCAGAACATCAAGCTGGCCGAGGCGATGGTGGGGCTGGGCACCGAACACGTCCGTCCCCCGCGCCTGCCGCTCGAAGGAGAGGAACGGGCGCGGATCCGGGAGATCATTGAGGCGGCGCTGGCGAAGCGTCCCTCCCTGCCGGTGACGCCATGAGCGAGACGCCTGCCGCCGCCACACCGACGCTGGCCGCCCGCGCCTACGACGTCGTCGAGGAGATGATCGTCACGCTGAAGCTGCCGCCCGGCCACGTCTTCTCCGAGGCCGAGCTGAGCCGGCGGATCGGCATCGGCCGCACGCCCCTGCGCGAGGCGCTCCAGCGGCTGGCCGCCGAGGGCCTCGTGGTGGCCCTCCCCCGCCGGGGCATGATGGTGACCGAGATCAAGCTCCAGGACATCTTCGCCCTGCTGGAGACGCGCCGCGTCCTCGACCGGCTCGTGGCCGAGCGGGCCGCCCGCCGCGCCATCCCGGACCAGCGCGAGGCCCTCGCTGCCTGCGCCGGCCGCCTCCGCGACGCCGCCGCCCGCGACGACCTCGACGCCTTCATGCGGGCCGACCATGCCGGGGACGACCTGCTGGCCGCCGCCGCCCGCAACCCGTTCGCCACGCAGGCGCTCGCCCCCCTCCACGCCCACAGCCGCCGGTTCTGGTACCAGTACCGCCACGAGGGCGACCTGCGCCGCTCGGCCGACCTCCACGCCCACCTGCTCGACGCCGTGGCCGCCGGCGACCCGGACGCCGCCGTCGCCGCCTCCGACGCCCTCATCGACTACCTCGACGCCTTCGCCCGAACCGTCACCTTCGGCGTGGCACCGTAAACGGGTCCACGTTGAACGTTCACCGTTGACCCACCCGAACGTGCACCGCGCAACGTCCAACCTGTAACGTGAAACGCATGACCCTCCACGGAAAGCATCTGATCGCCGGCACCCCTTCGGGGGCGGGGCCGGCCGTGATCCAGGCCGTCAACCCCGTCACCGGCGAGGCGCTGGCGCCGGCCTATCCCGAAGCCACCCCCGACGAGATCGACCGGGCGTTGGACGCCGCCACGGAAGCCTTCCACACGGGGCGCACACGGACGGCCGATGAACGGGCCGCGCTCCTCGAACGCATCGCCGACGAGATCGAGGCCCTCGGCGACGTGCTCATCGAGCGGGTGATGGCCGAGACGGGCCTGCCCGAGGGGCGCGTGCGCGGCGAGCGGGGCCGGACCACCGGCCAGCTCCGCCTCTTCGCCGGGGTCGTCCGCGACGGCTCGTGGGTTGGCGCCCGCATCGACACGGCCGACCCAGACCGCCGGCCCGTGCCGAAGCCGGACGTGCGGCGGATGCTCATCCCCCTCGGTCCCGTGGTCGTCTTCGGCGCCAGCAACTTCCCGCTGGCCTTCTCCGTGGCCGGCGGCGACACCGCCTCGGCGCTGGCAGCGGGCTGCCCGGTGGTGTGCAAGGCCCACCCGGCGCATCCCGGCACCTCGGAGCTGGTGGGCCGCGCCATCGACCGGGCCGTGGCGGCCACCGGCTTCCCGCCCGGCACCTTCTCCCTCCTCCATGGCGCCACCCCCGAGACGGGGCTGGCGCTGGTGCGGCACCCGCAGACGCGGGCCGTGGGCTTCACCGGCTCGCTCCGCGCCGGCCGCGCCCTCTTCGACGCCGCCGCTGCGCGTCCCGACCCCATCCCGGTCTATGCCGAGATGGGGAGCGTCAACCCGGTCTTCCTCCTCCCCGGCGCCCTGAGCGAGCGGGGCGAGGCGCTGGCCGAAGGGCTCGCCGCCTCGGTGACCCTAGGCGCCGGGCAGTTCTGCACCAACCCCGGCCTCGTCTTCGCCCCGCGCGGCGACGCCCTCGACGCCTTCCTCGGCCACCTGGGCGCCGTGCTGGCCACCACCTCCGCCGGGACGATGCTCCACGCCGGCATCCGGGCCGCCTACGAGGCCGGCCTCGGCCGCTGGCAGGCCACCGAGGGCGTCCGCCCCGTCGCCGCCGGCCCGGCCGGCGACACCGCCACCCCCGCCCGGCCCGCTGTCTTCACCACCGACGCCGAGACCTTCGCCCGGACCCCCCACCTGCACGAGGAGGTCTTCGGCCCGGCCACGCTGGTGGTACAGTGCGACGACCCCGCCACGTTCGAGCGCCTCGCCCGAAGGCTCGAAGGCAACCTGACGGCCTCGCTCCACGGCACCGGAGACGACCTCCGCGCCCACGCGGGCCTCGTCCGACTCCTCGAGGACCGCGTCGGGCGGCTCATCTTCAACGGCTTCCCCACGGGCGTGGAGGTGTGCCACGCCATGCACCACGGCGGCCCCTACCCCGCCACCACCGACGTGCGCTCCACCTCGGTCGGCACCGCCGCCATCTTCCGCTTCGCACGGCCTGTCTGCTACCAGAACTTCCCGCAAGAGGCTCTCCCCCCCGAACTTCGCGACGACAACCCGCACGGCCTCTGGCGCCTCGTCGACGGCACGTTCACGCGGGAGCCGTTGCACGTTGCACGTTGAAACGTTGCACGTTGGGGTTCCCGAACGACGCATACGTGTAACCCGAAACGCACAACGTGTAACCCGAAACGCACAACGTGTAACCCGAAACGCACAACGTGTAACCCGAAACGCACAACGTGTAACCCGAAACGCACAACGTGTAACCCGAAACGCACAACGTGTAACCCGAAACGCACGACCCCATGTCCCGCCACACCTTCTTCTGCATCGACGCCCACACGTGCGGCAACCCGGTGCGGGTCGTCGCCGGGGGCGGGCCGCCGCTCGAAGGCGACACGATGCGTGCGCGCCGGCAGCACTTCCTGGCCGAGTACGACTGGATCCGCACCGGGCTGATGTTCGAGCCGCGCGGGCACGACATGATGTCCGGCGCGATCCTCTACCCGCCCACCCGCGACGACTGCGACGTGGCGATCCTGTTCATCGAGACGAGCGGCTGCCTGCCCATGTGCGGCCACGGCACCATCGGCACGGTGACGGTGATGATCGAGCACGGGCTGGTGACCCCGCGCACCCCCGGCGTGGTGCGGCTGGACACCCCCGCCGGCCGCGTCGACGCCCACTACACGATGGAGGGCACGCGCGTCCGGTCGGTGCGGCTGGTCAACGTGCCGGCCTTCCTCGCCGCCGAGGGGCTGACCGTCGAATGCCCCGACCTGGGCACGCTGACCGTGGACGTGGCCTACGGGGGAAATTTCTACGCCATCGTCGACCCGCAGGAAAACTACCGCGACCTGGCCGACCACACCGCCGCCGACCTGATCCGGTGGAGCCCCGTGATCCGGGCCCGGCTGAACGAGGCGCACACGTTCGTCCACCCCGAGGATCCGACGATCCGGGGGCTGAGCCACGTCCTCTGGACCGGCGCACCCACGAAGCAGGAGGCCCACGCCCGCAACGCCGTCTTCTACGGCGACAAGGCCATCGACCGCTCGCCGTGCGGCACGGGCACCTCGGCCCGCATGGCGCAGTGGGTCGCCCGGGGACGCCTCGACGTGGGCGACACGTTCGTACACGAGAGCATCATCGGGAGCCTCTTCCACGGGCGCGTGGAGGGACGCACCACCGTCGGCGGGCGTGAGGCCATCATCCCCAGCATCGCCGGCTGGGCCATCGTCACCGGGCTGAATACCATCTTCATCGACGACGAAGACCCGTACGCCCACGGGTTTCTGGTGGTGTGACACGCCATCGTTGAACGTTGATCGTTGAACGTTTCACGTTGCCTGTAATCCGAACGTTCAACCTTGAACGTGAAACCCGAAACGCAAAACGCCATGCCGGATGTGATCGTCGTGGGAGCGGGGGCCGTGGGGTTGTGCACGGCGTACTTCCTCCGGGATGAAGGCTTCGACGTGGCCGTGGTGGCGCGGGAGCCGGTGGGCACGGGCGCTTCGGCGGGCAACGCGGGGATGATCGTGCCGAGCCACGTGGTGCCGCTGGCCGCGCCGGGCGTCGTGAAGCAGGGGCTCCGCTGGCTCCTCCGTCCGGACAGCCCCTTCTACCTCCGTCCCCGCACCGACCTCGACCTGGCGCACTGGCTGTGGACGTTTCGCCGGCACTGTACCGCAACCCATGTCACCCGAAGCGCCCCCCTGCTGCGCGACCTGAGCCTGGCTTCGGTCGAGCTCTTCGAAGCCCTGCAGACCGACCTGGGCGACATCGGCTACGCACAGACGGGCCTGCTGATGCTTTTTCACACGGAGAAGGGGCGGCGGGCAAACCTGGAGGCGGCGGACCTGGCCGAGCGCTGCGGGCTGCGCGTCGAGCGGCTCGACGCCGGGGCCGTGCGTGAACGCGAGCCGGCCCTGCGCACGCCAGCCACGGGCGCGGTGCTTTACCACGACGATGGCCGTGTAGACCCCGACGCCTTCCTCCGCGCACTCGCCGCCGCCCTCGAAGCGCGGGGGGTGATTTTCCACACGGGACAGACGGTCACCGGGCTCCTGCGGGAGGGCGGCGGCGTGGCCGGCGTGCAGACCGATGCGGGCGCTCTCCGGGCGCCGCACGTGGTGCTGGCCGCCGGCGCGTGGTCCGGCCGGCTGGTACGGGACGCCGGCCTGCGCCTGCCGCTCCAGCCGGCCCTCGGCTACAGCCTCACCGTCCCCACACCGGAAAGCGGCCCCCGCCTCCCCATGATCCTCACCGAAGAGAAGCTCACCGTCACCCCGATGCCCGGACGGCTCCGCTTCGCCGGGACGCTGTCCCTGGTCGGCTTCGACGCCCGCATCGACCCGCGCCGGGTGGAGCCGCTGCGCCGCCTGGCCCGGACCTACACGCCCGACACCGACGCGCCGGTCTGGGCGGGCTTCCGCCCCTGCTCGCCGGACGGCCTCCCTTACCTCGGCCCCGTCCCCGGCGTGACGGGCCTGTACGTCGCCACCGGCCACGGCATGATGGGCCTGACGCTCGCCCCCGTTACCGGACGGCTCATCGCGGCCCTGCTCGCGGGCACCCCGCCCCCGCTCGACCTGGCCCCCTTCGCCCCCGGCCGCTTCGGCTGAAGTGCAACCGTCCCGCTCCCGGCACGTACTAGCTTTTTGCATATCGGATGCCCCTTCAAATCCCTGTGGCATCACCACATCTGTACAATGCGGGGGCATTTCCTTATGTTATTACTTCATCTACGCGGAAACCCTGGCGCGTTCTTGCCCGCGACCCCGGTCTGCTCCCGGCTTCCCGCCTCTTCGGGTCCTCTGGTACCCTTCCATGCAGCCTCCTCCGTCTCCAGACCGCTGGGAGCGTGCGCAACGGATCGTCCGGGAAGTTGCTTCTCTGAACGCCGCGGCCCGTGCGACAAGGCTTACGCAGGCTTGTGGGAATGACCCGGGCCTGCGCGGGCTGGTGGATTCGCTCCTGGATAGCCAGGCCGGCGCAGTCTCGGCACCGTCCTCTGCCGCATCGCCGGGGGATATGACCGGCCGGATGCTGAACCAGTATGAGGTGCAGGAGACGCTGGGCGCCGGTGGGATGGGCACAGTCTACCGCGCGTTCGATCACACCCTCGAGCGAACTGTCGCCCTGAAGTTTCTCGCCCCCGGTCTGAGCCGGACTCCCACGGCCCGCGCCCGCTTCATGCAGGAAGCCCGTACGGCCGCCACGCTCGACCACCCCAACATCGGCACCATCCACGACATCGGAGACGTCGACGGGCTGGTCTTCATCGTGATGGCGCTCTACGAAGGCGAGACGCTCCGCGACAGGATCGAACGCGGCCCGTTGCCCCCTTCGACCGCCCTTGACTATACAGGGCAGATCGCCCGGGGGCTGGCCCGGGCCCACGCACAGGGCATCATCCACCGGGACATCAAACCCGCCAACCTGATCGTCACCCCGCCCTCGCCCGCATACCCCTCCGGCCTGCTCAAGATCGTGGATTTCGGCCTGGCCAAGACACGCGACCTGGTCCTGACCCAGACGGGGATGGCGCCGGGCACCGTCGTCTACATGAGCCCGGAGCAGGCACGGGGCGAGGCCGTCGACCACCGTACGGACATCTGGGCGCTCGGCGTGGTGCTCTACGAGATGCTCACGGGCCGGCGTCCCTTCGGCGGCGAGTACGAGATGGCCGTACTGTACACCATTCTGAACACCGACCCGGAGCCGGTCACCTCCTGCAACCCCGAGGTACCCGACGGCATGGCACACATCGTGTCGATGTGCCTGGAAAAGGACCCCGCGCATCGCTACCCCGGCATGGCCGACGTGCTGGCCGACCTGGACGTGCTGGCGTCGGATCAGGCAACCCCCGCGGCACGGTCCACCCCCCATACCGGAAGGAAGGTGCCGGCTCCCGGACCCGTCGCCGGCCCCCCTCGCACGGCCTGGCTTCGCGAGCGCTTCGGGGCGCTCTGGATCGGGCTCACCGCCCTCGCCGCCGTGTCGCTCCTGTTTGCGCTGACGCCCCTGCGCGGCGTCCTCCCCGGCTTCGGCCTGCCGGAGCAGCAGAGCCTGGCCGTCCTCCCCTTCGACAATGTCGGCGGCGACGTGGCCAACCGGGCCTTCATCGACGGGCTCGTCTACACGGTCACGAGCAAGCTGACCGAGATGGAGACGTTCCGGGAAGCCCTCTCGGTGGTGCCCGCACGGGACATGCTCCAGGCCGGACTCATCGGCACGCGGCAGGCAGCCGAGCGGTTCAACGTGAACCTCGTGGTGGCCGGCAGCGTCGAGCGCTCGGCGACCGATCTCCGGCTCTCCCTCCAGCTGATCGACCCCCGCCGGGAAAAGGTGCTGGCGAGCCGGCAGCTTCAGGCACCGCTGAGCGACCTGTCGTCCCTGCAGGCAGGTGTGGTTCACACCCTGGCCGAGTTGCTGGCGCTGGAACTCGACCCGGACGCCCGGGCCACGCTCACGGCCGGCGGCACCACCGTCCCCCTCGCCTTCGAGTTCTACACCCGCGCTCTCGGCTACCTCCAGCGGTTCGAGGAAGAAACCCACATCGACCTCGCCGTCAACCTGTTCGAACTGGCCGTGCAGGAGGATCCCGGCTACGCCCTGGCCTACGCGGGGCTGGGAGAAGCCTACCTGCACAAGTACCAGGTCCACCGGGACCGTACGTGGATCGACGCCGCCGTTCGCAACGGTGAGCAGGCCGTGGCGCTCAACGACCGGCTGGCCCCGGTGCAGGTGACCCTCGGGATGATTTACGCCGAGACGGGCTTTCCGCAGAAGGCCGAGCGCGCGTACCGGCACGCCCTCACCCTCGATCCGCGTAACGCAGCGGCCCACTACCTCCTGGGCGACGTCTACGTCCAGCTCGGCCAGGACGACCGGGCCGAGGCGAGCTACCTCCGGGCCATCGACCTGAAGCCCTCCTACTGGCTCTACCACAATGCCCTCGGGCAACTCTACAGCCGCCTCGGGCATCACGAAGAGGCCATCCCCGCGTTCAAGCAGGTCATCGTCCTGCAGCCGGACAACCCGTGGGGCTACAACAACGTGGGCGTCCAGTACAACCGCATGAACCGGCTCGACGAGGCCATCACGTGGTATGAGCGGGCCACCCGCGCCAACCCCGACGCCCGGCGGGCCACCGCCTTCGCCTACATGAACCTGGCCGGGATCTACTATGCTCGCGACCAGTTTGCCGAGGCCGCCCGCATGTATGAGCAGGCCGTACAGAACCAGCCGGCCAACCGCCTGGCCTGGATGGACCTGGGTGACGCCCGCTTCTGGGCCGGCGACGCCGGGGCGGCCGCGACGGCCTGGCGCGAGGCGGAACGCCTCGCACGCGAGCGCCTGGCCGTCAACACGCAGGACCTCGAGGCCCGCGCCCTGCTGGCAGCCCTCCTGGCCCGCCTGGGCGACAAAGCCCGGGCCCGCGCCCTCCTCCTCGACCTGCCTCCCCGCCCCGACCTCTCGCCCGACGCCCTGATCGACCTGGCCAAGGCCTGGGAGATCCTGGGCGACCGCCCACGCGCCCTCCATTACATTCAGGCGGCCCTCGAACGCGGGCACGCCCCGGCCGTCCTCGCCTTCTCCACCTGGCTCGACGACCTCCGTACCGACCCGGCCTATATGCGCCTGCTCGACCAGCCGCCTCCTCTACACTGACGCCTACCCACAAACCACCGCCCCGGCTCCTGCCATGAAAAACCACGTCCAAGGCCCGCTCCTCGCCCTCCTGCTCTGCACCCTCATCCTGGGTACCGGCTGCCAGAATCGACAGGAAAGCACACCGGACACGTCTGACACTCCTGATCCAAGAGCTATGACCACGGCGCCCCGGACCCTTACCGTCACCATCTCGGCCGACGGCACCTTCTCCCCGGACCCGATCAGTCCCAACCCCGGCGACACGGTCGAGTTCATGGCCGATGGGACCGACGTGGTCCTGTGCGTGGAGCCGGCCTCCCTCTTCGGCGGCGAGCGCTATGAGATCCCGGCGGGGACGAGCCTGCCGCTGGAGGTGCAGCCCGACGCCATCAATATTTCGTTTGCCTACGTAGCCATCCTGGGCGACCTCTCGGCCGGCTGCGAGGGCGCTCGCGGGGGTGAAGGCGGCGGCACCACCGGCCCGTGACCCGCGCCCGTCCGGCCGACCCGTGCTGGCGTGCGGCTTCCTCCCCGTCGGGGGGCATCGTGTGCCACGGCCAGACCGCCGTCCTCTCTCTCTGATGCCAACCCCGACCGCCCCATGTCTCCTCGTCCCGCCCTCTCGACCCTGCTCCTCGGGCTCCTCCTCGCCGGCTGCGTCCCGGGCGAGACGCCGTCCCCGCAAGCCGCCCCGACGACGGCCACCACCTTCGCTTCGGAACACCCGGAGACACCCCCGCTCCCCGATTCGACGCCGTCAACGCCTCTCCAGGCTCCGGCCGCCTGTGCGCCGGGCGGCAACGGCGCGAGGGCAGTCCGCGCCCCCGACGGCAGTCCCACCCGGCTGGCCCTGCTCGTGGGGATCGACGCCTACCCCAACCTGTCCCGCTTCTCCCAGTTGAAGGGAGCCGTCAACGACGTGGCACGGATGCAGGCGATGCTCACCACCCGGTTCGACTTTCCCCCGGAGAACGTGTGGACGCTCTGCGACGGGGACGCCACGCGCAAGGGCATCCTCGACGCCTTCGAGCACCACCTGATTGCCCGGTCCCGCCCCGGCGACATCGTCGTCTTCCACTACAGCGGCCACGGGTCGATGCTTCCCGACGCCTCCGGCGACGAGCTCGACGGGCTCGACGAGACGCTCGTCCCCAGCGACAGCGACCGGCACGGCGCCCGCGACATCCGGGACGACGAGATCCAGGCGTTGCTGGGCCGGCTGCCCGAGGGGGTGCACCTGACCCTCATCTTCGACAGTTGCCACTCCGGCACCGCCACCCGCGACCTCGAAGGGGGACGCCCCCGCCGCCTCGACCGGGACAGCCTGCTGCAGGCCGCCGGCACGCGGAGCCTGGCCGGCGCCGACGCCGCCACCCTGGACGCTCCCGTCCGCGACTACGTGCTCATCTCCGGTGCCCGGGCCGACCAGCAGGCCAAGGAGCTGAAGGACCGGCCCAACGGGGCCCTCACCTACTACCTCACCGAGACGCTGAGCCGCGCCGACTCGGCCCTCACCTATACCGACCTGATGGATGTGGTGCGGGGCCGGGTCAACGAGCAGTTCGCCAACCAGACGCCCCAGCTGGAGGGCACCGGGCGGGAACGCTATGCCTTCAGCGACGCCTCCAGCCTGGCCGAGCCGCATCTGCTGGTGAAGCCCCTCCCCGACGGCCGGGCCCGCCTGCAGGCCGGGGCCGTGCACGGCATGACCGCCGGCTCCCGGTTCGACGTCTACCCGCCCGGCACCAAGCGGTTTGCGCCCCCGGCCGAGCCCATCGCCTCGCTCCGGCTGACCCACGTCGACGCCTTCACCTCCGAGGCCGAGGTCCTCTCCGCCCCGCCGGACGGCCTGCCCGAGGCGGCGCGGGCCGTAGAACGGGAGCACCGCTACCCCGAGCTGCACATGCAGCTGCGCTACGAAGGGCTGGCGGCCTCGCCCACCCTGCAGGCCGTCAGGCAGCGGCTGGACGCCCTGCCCCACATCCAGGCCGTCGCCGAAGACGCCGACACCTACCACCTGCGCCTCTACGAACACGAGGGCCGGATCCACGTCCGCCAGGATGAGGTGGTCTTCTCCACGCCCGTCCCCCTCGACGAAGCCGACGCCGTGGACCACGTCGTTCGCCAGGTCAGCCAGTGGGCACGGTGGTTCAACGTGCTGGCCCTCGAAGCCGCCGACGACCGCGCCCAGGTGGTGCTGCACCTGCGCTTCGACGACCCCAACCACGACGGCAGCCGCCCGTGGAACGACGTCTCGGAAGGCGCCACGATGTTCTATTCGTTCGAGAACCGGACCGAAAAGGACCTCTACATCACCGGCGTGGCCCTCTTTGCCACCGGCAAGATCCAGCCGTTCTACCCGTTCCCGCCCGGCGCCGGCGAGCGCCTCAAGGCCGGGCAGAAGAGCGACGAGTTCCGCATCCGCAACCTGAAGCTACCCGAGGGGGACGACCGCCCCTACACCCGCGACGTCCTGAAGGTGTTTGCCACCACCGCCCCCGTCGACCTCAGCAGCCTGATGCAGGAGGGAATCCGGGGAGAGGATCCCACCGGCCGGCTGGCCGAAGATCCCCTCGGCCTCTTGCTGCTGCAGGCCACCGGCAACACCACCCGCGACTTCACCCCGGAGGAGGTGGGCGACTGGTTCACCGCCCAGACGGCCTACGTCGTCCGCCGCCGCTGACCCCCGTTCCCTCCCCCCTGTCCCTTTCCGGAACCAACCCCGCTGGAGGCCCGCCATGTGCGCTCCCCGTGCCTGCCTCATCGTCGCCTGCCTGACCACGTTGCTGCTGGCGGCGCCTCCCGCCGACGCCCAGCGCTTCCGGACCGATAACGCCGAGGTCACGCTCCACCTCACGAACGCCACCGGGGCCCCCGTCCAGGTCTACTGGCTCAACTTCTCCGGCGAGGAACAGGATTACGGCGTGCTGGAGCCGGACATGACGTGGCAACAGGGCACCTTTGCCACCCACGAATGGCGCTTCCGGCAGGAGGGCCGCCTGCTGATGACCTACGTGGCCACCGACGAGCCCCGGCAACACGTGACCGTCCGCACCGCACCCCTGCGGGAGCTGAAGCCGCCGGCCTTCGTGGCCCGTCCCCCCTACCCGTCCATCGAACGCGGCGATAACGAAGTCCGGCTCCCCTATCGCCCGCTGACCCTGTGGACCCGGCAGCCCGTCTACGACCTCGACCGCAACCCCGCCTTCTCCGTCACCTTCGACGCCCTCCTCGACGATCCCCGCCAGGAACTCATCATTGCCTTCTCCGAGAACCGTATCCCGTGGGGCATCCCCGGCGCCGACGCCCTCACCCTGCGGGCCTCCCCCTCCGACCAGGACTTCTGGTTCCGCACCAATTTCTACGAAGGCTGGCTGGACGCCTGGCTCAACTTCGAGAGCGGCGAGGAGGTGATGCGGGCCGGCCAGTGGCAACACTACGAGCTGATCCTGACCGGCACCACGTTCAAGGTGATGATCGACGGCCGGCAGGTGGCCGAGGCCAGCCTGCGCCGTGCCAACATCCCGCGCAGCGGCCACGTGGGCCTCGTCGTCTTCGGCCACGAAGCGCTGGGCGGCACGACGATCGCGTTCCGCAACGTCGCCGTGTCCGACCACTTCGGCGACGCCCTGGTGGAGACGGCCCCCGCGCCGGCCCTCGTGCGCGACGCCCCGGTTCCCCTGCCCCTCGACCGGCTCGAAGCCCTACCCGCCGTCGCCGGCATCGAGGCCACGGCCGACGGCTTCAGCCTCCCCTACCGCCCCCTGTACCTCTGGACCGGGAGACCCGTGTATGACCTCGACGCGGCCGCCGCGTTCACGCTGGCCTTCGAGGCCCGGCTGGACGATCCCCGCCAGGAGCTCATCGTCGCCTTCTCCGAGAGCCGTCGGCCCTGGGGCGACCCCGAGGCCGATGCCCTCACCTTCCGCACCGCCCCCACCGACCAGGGCTTCTGGTTCCGCACCGGCTTCTATGCCGAGGGCCTCGACGCCTGGCTCGACTTCGAGGAAGGCGAGGAGATCGTCCGTGCCGGCCAGTGGCAGCACTACGAGGTGACCCTCACCCCCCGCGCCGTGGCCGTTTCCGTCGACGGGCGGCCGGTGGCGCAGGCCAGCCTGGAAGGCACCCCGCTCGCCCCGCGCGGATATGCCGGCTTCGTCGTCTACGGCAACGAGGCGCTGGACGGCACCCGCCTGGCCTTCCGCAACGTGCGCTACGTCACCGCCCGCGAAGCCGATCTGGCCGTTGTCAGCCCCGGCCCGCCCCTGCCCGAAGACGAACCCGAAGTGGACCCCGACGAGCCGCCCGAGGACCCGGCCCCCCTCGACCTGACCGGCGCCGAGCCGCCCCAGCCCGTGGCCGTCACGTTCGTCAACACCGCCAGTGCCCCCCTCGACCTGTTCTGGGTGGATGAGGCCGGCGTGGAGCACGAGTATGGCGTCGTCCCGAAAGACTCGATCCGGGTGCAGGAGACCCTGCCCACCCACACCTGGCGGCTCAAGCTCCTCGACGAACTCATCGACACCTACGAAGCCGGTACCGGGGCTTCCCAGGTCCATCTGATCAAGCCGCCCCCGCCCGACCTCCTAGCCCGCGCCACCGCTACCCGCGACTTCGAGTCCGAGACGACCCGGGACGACGCCGTCGATCCCGCCGCCGTTGGCAAGTACTACGCCTTCGTCATCGGCGTGCAGGACTATACCTCCGACGCGATCAACGACCTCACCTACCCGCTGCAGGACGCGCAGAACCTCATCAACACCCTGACCGAACACTTTACCTTCGAGCAGGAGGACATCGTCTTCCTGAAGAACCCGAAGAAAGACGACATCATGAACGAGCTGGACCGGCTGGCCCAGACGGTGACCGCCCGGGACAACCTCCTCATCTTCTACGCCGGGCACGGCACCTGGGATGACCGGATGGAGCAGGGCTTCTGGCTGCCGGCCGACGCCGAGAAGGAGCGGCGCTCCAAGTGGGTCTCGAACAACACCCTGCAGACCTACCTCAAGGGCATCCCTGCCCGGCACACGCTGCTCATCTCCGACGCCTGCTTCAGCGGCGGCATCTTCCGCACGCGTGACGCCTTCAGCACCGCCGACCGGGCCATCCGCGAGCTCTACAAGATCCCCAGCCGCCAGGCCATGACCAGCGGCACGTTGACCGTGGTGCCCGACAAGAGCATCTTCGTGCACTACCTGCTCAAGACGCTGCGCGAGAGCGACGCCGCCTTCCTCACGGCCCGGGCCGTTTTCGACCGCCTGCAGGAGCCCGTCATCAGCAATGCGCCGCCGGAGTTGCAGGCCACCGTCCCGCAGTACGGGGTGGTGCAGGGGACCGGGCACGAAGGCGGGGAGTTCGTGTTCATCCGTCGCCAGTGACCCGCAGCCCCTAGTCGCCACGCAGGAGCCGTTCCGCCTCGGCCTTCACCCGCTCGGCCAGCAGCGGGTCGTCCTCGACCAGACGCCCGACGAGCTGCACCAGCGCCGCCCGGTCCAGCGCTTCGAGCCGTGCCATGACCGGTTCCGCCCCTCTTTCGTGCAGGCACGCCAGGGCCACGGCCACGATGTGCTTGCACCAGGCCCCTGCATGATAAGGACAGGTGCACCGGGCTTCCACGAGGCCGCGCTCGTCGTGCCGCAGGCGAACCGTATAGGGCGTCGGTGCGCCGCCCCGCACGTACGCCTCGACCACATCCGGCCCCGCCCGCCGCAGCGACCGTACCGCCCCTGCCTGAAAGTATGCCCGCCCCCGTTCGATGGAATCTCCGGTCGCGTGGGTCTGGATCATCGCTTCACTCAAGCCCGGTATTTCCAGTACACCGCCCATGTGCGCACTTCTTGCTTTCGGTCCAGCCTATCGTCTTCCCTTCAGTATCCGACAAAGACCGGCAAAAGAAAAGGGGGGCGAAGAGGGATTCTGGCGTTTGATCCGGACCCACCGGGAAGAAAAAGACCGGGCTCCCGCCGCATTTCCACGACGGGAGCCCGGTCCCCGAGAGGGGGAAACGCCCACCTTGACGGCGTCGCCCGGCCGGGTGACTACCTAGTTCGTTGCCAGCAGGGCGAGGACGCGGCCGCCAAGCTCGGCCTTGCTGCTCGTCGCCAGGGCCGCGGCGGCTGTCGTCTCGGCATTGCTGTAGAAGCTGGCATGTGCCGAGGCCACGACCTCGGCCGACGTCGCCGCCTCGACGGCGGCATCGAGCGTGCCCTTGAGCGTATTCAGGGAGGTTTTGACCGTCGTGATGAGTGTGGTATCGACGTTCAGCTCGGCGGCCAGCTCCGCCTCGACGGTCGTCCGGTAATCCGCCTCGGCATCGGCCAGTGCCTCCTCGCTGGCTGCGGCGCGGAGACGTGCCATCAACGTGTTCCGTGCTTCGACGAGCGCATTGACCCGTGCCGAAGCAGCCCCGGAAGCTTCGAATGCCGTCTCAACGGCGCGGGCACGGGCATAGGCCGCCAGCAGGGTGGCACGCTTGCGAAGCGCGAACCGCGCCCGGGCCGAGGTGCCGGTGTAAAACTTCAGCAGGGCCGCCTTGCCGGCCTGCCGGGCCTTGGCCTGTACCTCGGCCGAGGCGCCGGCGTCGACATAGGCCCGGGCGACGGCCTCCTCCAGCGCCTGCAGCGCCGAGGCTTCGGCCTGCGCGTTGGCGGCCGCATGCAGCGCCGCCTGCAGGTTCAGAAACGCCTCGCGCTTGCGCTCGCGGCTACGGCCCACCGTCTCGTCGTCGACCTCGCCCTCATCCCGGGCATACTCTTCCTCGGCCTCCGTGCCGCGGGCCAGCGCCACGGCCACCTCGGCCGCCGTCGTAGTGCCGGCCTCGATCTCCGCGGCGACGTCCGCATCCACATGCACGGCCACCTCGGCCGCCGTCACCTCGTCTCCGGCGCGGGACCGGGCTTCCACATAGACGTCCGCCTCGGCCTTCGACTCGGTGGTCATCGGCATCGCCCGCACGGTGGCCTCTCCCCGGCGCTGTACGAGCACCTTCGTCGTGAAGGCTTCCTTGGTTGCCGTCAACACCATCACCTCGGCGTCGGTCTGGACGTCCAGCGCAAAGCGCCCGCCGGCGTCGGTGGTGGCCTGGCCGTCGAGGGCACGGGTCGAACCGTTGGCGGTCACCTCGGCCGCCGTCACCACGGCCCCCTCGACGTCCGCCATCGTCTTCCCGTACCCGGCCTCGTCGGTCACCCGGCCCTCCAGGCGAACCCGCTCGCCGTCATCCGGACCGGCCACCTCGTTGCTGTCGCATCCCCACAGCGCAAGCAGGCCCACCAGGACCAGCACCGGCATACTTCTTTTCCCAAGAGCGTTCAAACTTCTCATGGCTCTCCTTTGTCTTGTTAAAACGACACAACCGAATATTTTTGCCACCAAATCGTGACAAAAATATATTTCTCAAAGAGAAACAAGGTTGCACACGCCTATTCTGTCCGATTTTCGGACAAACAACGTGCACTATGGTAAAGGACGACCACCCGGCGCTCTTTTATTTCAAGAAACTGTCACAGATCGGCCACTTTTCCATACCGCCCTCGACGCGCCATTGTCACAAATTTCATACTAAATAAAGCATCTGCCGGAAATGCACCGGCCGTCCTGTGAAGGAGCGTATAGCGTTGGTCAATGCTATTGAGGGCGTCATGGTGAAGAGCGATGTAGTCGCACCCTTCACGGGTGCGCCCCCTGGTCCACAGGAGAGCCCGGGCTGCCCACATGTAGCCGCGGGCTTCCGCCCGGGCCCATCCAGCAGCCGGCAGGGCGCACTCTTCGCAACGACGCCTTCAACACGAATGGCCCACGCTATACCACGGCCTCCGGACCCTCCTTTCCCGTGGTTTTGCCCCCAGACCGGCACGTGGTCTCACATGGCCGGAGTGCTCCCCTTCGGCGTCTCCCGGAAAGAAGAAATGCCGCACCGGGAGAGCGAAGCGTCCCCTGATCATCAAAAGCCCTTCGGAGCTCGCCTCAATCCCCGCTGCCGTAATCCTGGAAGTAGACGTCCTGGAGGAGGCGATTCTCGGCCGACTCGTGTCGCTCGAACAGGGTGATCACGTCGGTGAAGCGCTCGCGGAGGCGACGGGTCCGGGCGGGCGACGGGGCCCGGATGTCCTTCAGGACGTTGAGCACGTGGTTGAGATCGGCCACCACCTTGTGGTGCTCCTCCTGAAGCGTCTCGACCCGGGCGGCATACTGCGGTGCCAGGCGCACCACGTCCTGGATGAACCCGCCCTCCTCCTCGAGATCGAACTGTTTGAGCAGGAGGGTCTGGAAATCCCGCAGGCGCCACAACAGATCGAGCTTCCACCGGACGAAATCGTCCGCCGGCATCTCCCAGGTTTCCGGCCGGGTGAGGGTTTCGATACTTTCCCCGATCCGCCGGTATCCGTCCTCGATCTGACGGGCAATGGCCATATCGACCTCGCGCGTTTCCATGACGTCCTCCTCCCGTTGAAGCTTGTGCCGGTGGGTCCCCGCTCTCCCATCAATCTTAAGAAAAACAGATCCCTGTCACAAGCCCCCGGGCGGCGACGCGGCAGGCGAGGGACTACCAGGCCGAGACCACCGGCAGGTCGCGCATGGTCACCAGCCCCGGCGCCGCCTCGTGGACGCGGCGGACGGCATTGACGGCGATGGCGACGGTGGAGAGGTCGCCGTTGGTGCCCCGGAGACGGACCTCCAGGTCGGGCCGGCCCGTCAGGCGGATCGTGTCGCCGTCATCCTCTTCGGCCAGCGCGGCGATGAAGGTGAGCACGGCGAACTCGCCCGTGTCGGTGAAGCCACGCGCCACCTGCCGGAGCCCGCGTACCTGCCCGGCCCCGACGCGGACGTGCTCCGTCTCGACGGGCGTCTCGGCCACGACCGGTTCGACGCCGTCCTCGTAGCGCACCAGCCTCTGCCCGAGCGTGTCGAACAGCATCGCCATCGACTCAGGCAGGCCCACGTGGCCCATGCGCCCCGCGGCCATCTGCTCCCGGAACGCTTCGACGGTCATCCCCGCGCCGATCTTCTTCTGGAACGGCCCGCGCCGCGTCGAGGCATTGATGACGCGGGTGACGGCCACGTGGCGCACCTCCTGGCAGATGCCCGAGAGCGCCAGCGGCAGCGTGTCCATCAGAAAGCCCGGGTTGACGCCCGTGCCGAGGACCGTCTTGCCGGCCTTCCGGGCGGCGGCGTCGATCTCCTCGGCCTCGGCCCGGTGATCGCGCCAGGGGAACGACAGCTCCTCGGCCGTGGAAACGACGTCGAGGCCGGCTTCGAGGATCTCCAGGATCTGCGGCTTGAAGAGATCGAAATAGGAGCTGGTGGTGTGCAGGACGACGTCGGCTCCGGTGCGGTCGAGCGTTTCGGCGAGCGTCCGGGTGACGGGGACGCCGAGCGGTGCGGGCAGGCCGGCCACCTCGCCCACGTCGCGGCCGGCCTTGGCCGGGTCGATGTCCACGCCGCCGACGAGGGTGAGGCCGTCGCGGGAGGCGGCCAGGCGCGCCACGGCACAGCCGATGGGGCCGAGGCCATACTGAATGACACGAATCGGTTGCGTCATGGAAAAGAAGACGTTGGTTCGCTGGTTTGCAAGGTAAAAAAACGGGCGCATCACGCGTCCGTAAAGGGGTTCAGGACAAAAAGGGGCGGATCCGGGCCGCCGCCCGCCGGCAGGCTTCGCCGAGGAAAGCGAGCTCGGCTTCGGCGTGCGCGGTCGTGGTGGCCCCGAGGCCGTGCACCGTATGCACGTTCTCGAGCAGCAGGGCCAGCCGGAGCACCCGTTCGGCGAGCTCCCGGTCCGTGAGCCGGGGATCGAGGGCTTCGTCCGGGGTGTCGAAGGGGCGGTCCGCGGCCTCCTCGTACGGGAAAAGCGGCATGTGGAGCGAGCAGCCGGGCAGGTCGTCGACGCGGTCCCCGGCGAAGCGAACGAAGATACCTTCGCCGGCAAAAGCCCCGGTGACGACCTTCCGCGTCTGTACCGCGCGCTCCCGGAGTACGGGGTAGACGTCCGCCTCGTGGGTCACCAGGTGCTCGAGCATCGTGCGGGCGGCCAGCATCGCCGCCGGGTGGGCCGCATAGGTGCCGCCATCGAACCGCACCGTGCCGCCGCGCCCGGCCAGGGCCAGCACGTCGGCCCGGCCTGCGACAGCAGCCACCGGCATTCCGCCCCCGATGGTCTTGCCAAAAGCAGCCAGGTCGGGTGTGACGCCGTAGAGCGCCCCGGCATCTCCGGCCCGGAAGCGAAAGCCGGTGATGATCTCGTCGAAGACGAGCAGGGCGCCGTACTGCCGGGTGAGCTCACGGGCAGCCTGGAGGTAGACCCGGCGGGCCGGGATCATCCCGCCGGCCCCGATGACCGGCTCGACGATGAAGGCGGCCAGGCGGTCGCCATACCGGCGGAACGTGTCGTGGAGGTGATCCGGGTCGTTGAAGCGGGTCAGGAGGACGTGTTCCGCCACCGAGGGAGGCAGGCCGTGGCTGTCCAGGTGGTCGAAGCCGTCGCGGAAGCCGACGCCCTTGAGTCCCCAGGGTTGCCCGCCGTGCCAGCCGCCCCCGACCTTGAGGATCAGCTCCCGCCCGGTGAAGGCCCGGGCCAGCATGAGCGCGGCCATCGTCGCCAGGGTACCGCTGGTGGTGAAACGCACCCGTTCGGCCCCGGTGCGGCGGCACAGGAGGTCGGCCGCCTCGGCCTGCGCCCGGTCGATGAGCCCGGTCTGCAGGCCATACCCTCCGGCGAAGGCCCGCGCCAGCACCTCCGTCACCACCGGCGGGTTGTGCCCGAGCAGGTTGGCATAGTGTCCCTGCCAGAAGTCGAGGATGCGGTGGCCGTCCTCGTCCTCGACCCAGGCGCCCCGTGCAGCCGTCAGGCAGGGCGGGAACGGCTCCACGTACCGGAGCCCGTGGCTGACCCCGTCGACGAGATGCCGCAGGGCGTGCGTGTGCCGCGCCGCCGAAGCCGGGGCATGGCGCGCGTAGGCCCCGGCCAGTTCGGCCATGAGCGGTGCGTAGTTCCGTTGCTTCACGGGGAACGTCGGACGAAAAGATCTGCGAGGCCGGGCGTAGCCACCCGCCTGCTCCGGTGCGCGGCTCGGCTTGCACCGGGCGGAACCGGCTGCCCGCACGCAGGCTAGCAAATCGCCCGCACTTCTTCCATCGCCGGCCGGCTAATTTGTACGCTCTTCACGGGCGCCGGTCAGGCTTCGAAGTCGAGCATGCGGCGCAGAAAGGCGAAGAAGAGATAACGGGCCTTGGTCAGGAGCGTGTTCTGCAGGGCCATGTGCAGGCGCATGCGTTCGCCGAAGGACGCGATGCCGAGTTCGAGTTGCCGGGGCAGTCGCTCCGTGAAGTACCCGGTGAGTTGCCGGACGGCCCGGTCCCGGTTGATCCCGGTGAGCACCTCCGGCGGCAGCGGCACCTCGAAGTAGTGATGGGCCAGGCTCAACCCGAGATAGAGAATCCGGAGGGCGCGGGTGCGCCGGGCCCGCGCCAGCGTCACGTCCCAGTCGAGGCCCGGATGGGACCGGATCAGCTCGGAAACGTCGCAGATGTATTTCAGCGTCTCCCACCGGTTCTTCTCCCCGTGGAAACAGAGAACCAGCAGCAGGTCCTCGGGCTGGAGCCCGTAGACCGTCCCGCCGGCCATGGGCACTGCCGCGGCCCGCTGCCGGAGCTCGTCGAACGGGATCGTGTAGTGGTACAGCGGCGGCATGATGTGGGTGTGCAGATCCAGGTTGAAGATCCCTTCGCGGGCGAACTGGTACTGCCGGGAGAGGCGAAGGTAGATCTGCCGGCGAAGTTCGTTACGCCGGGCCACCTGCGGGAAGGGAGTATAGTTTTCCTCGAGCAGCAACTGCTCCACGGCACGGAAATCGTGCGGCCGGATCAGGATGTCGAGATCGATGAAGGGTCGCAGCCCCAGGCTGCCGTAGGCCATCCGGGCCACGACGGGCCCCTTGAGGGCCAGCGACGCGATCCCGCGCGCTTCGAACAGGCGGGCCAGCCGCACCAGCTCACCGGCCAGAAAGGCGTTGAACGCGGCGATGGCGTGCACCTGGCGTCCCAGGTTCTGGAGCACCTCTTCCGGTATGGTACCGGAGGGCAGCCGGCGCAGCGTGTCGTACAGCAGGGGCCGCACGTTATGGTAAGCGGCCAGGCGAATCACCAACGGCCAGTCGATCCCGTGCTGGAACAGACGGTGCAGACGGTGTTCGTCCGCTTCCGAACGGTGCACACGGGCACACCGGACAACCAGTTCGAACTCGTTGCCCGGGTCAGCGGCGGGGACAGCGGTCATGGATGCAGCATTGCTCCGCACCGGTGCACGTATCAGGTCACGCCTGCTGCCTTCGATCATGGCGGGAAGAACCGGGTGAAAAAAGCGAAGGTGGGCAGATGAAAAAAGTATGGACGCCTCTCCGTTCCTCTTTTCAGGTGGCCTGTTGCGCCCGGCGATAGAGTTCAAAGTCGAGCCGTGCGGGATCGTAGATCAGGTGTTCCAGCAAGATCTTCTCGTCCTTCTTGACGTCGCGGGCCAGTTGCACCCCGTCGGCCAGGCACACGGGCAGGCCCGGGGCGACCGCCTGGTCGGCGACGTTCTCGATCAGGCCGTAGCAGGTGTAGCCTCCGATCCCGTCGAGCATCTCGCCGGCCTGCAGGTCGCGCTTGGCGTAGGCATAGACGTCGGTGCGGAAGCCGGCGCGGGGCTGGAGAAGGCAGCGCCCCTCCAGGAAGGCGGCGGCGATAGCATCCATGGCCTCGACGTGACAGAGGTGATAGGGACGGTAAAAGACGTAATACGGTCCCGGCCCCATCTTGTAATAGTCCATCATCCGGCGCTGGTACGGATGGTCGCAGTAGCCGACGGCAAAGACACCGCCGTTGGGTTCAGCCCCGAGGACGTAGTCGACGACGGCGCCGTGCTCCCGGCGGAGGGCGTCGAGGTCGAACCGTTCGGGCACCTCCCTCACGTGCCCGGCCCGGGGACCGTACATGCCGGGAACGGCCGTTTTCAGGCCCAGGGCATTGGCCAGCAGTGCCATCTCGATGCACAGTTTGGTGCCGTCGGTGTAGGCGGTACACATGCGGTAGTCGAGGTGGCGCTTGTCCGCCTCCGGAATGATCGAGGTAGGATTGGCGTACCGGTTCAGAAACCCCTTGATGTTACCGGCCATGACGAGTTCGAACCCCCAGAGCGTCAGGTCGTCAACGAGACGCTTGATGACGCCGTGCTGATCGCCGTCGCAGCTGGCATAGGTGACCCCGTTGGCCTCGGCCAGCCGCATGAAATACGGACCGAAGGCCAGGTCCGCCTCGGCGTTCATCATGACGAGGTGCTTGCCGTGCTCAAGAGCCGCGGTGCAGAACCGCCCAGCCTCCAGAATGGCGTTCGAGGCATCGATGAAGACCCGAATGCCTTCGGCACAGGCTAGCCACAGGGCGTCTTCACAGACGGCGAGCCGGCCCGCCCGGATGGCGTCGTGCAGCTCCCCCTCCGACGTGGCGACGCGATACGGCAGGCCGAGCGCTTCGGCACAGGCAACCGCCCGCTCCAGCCGGACGTCGGCCAAGGCCACACACCGAAAAGCGGGCGTGACCGTACACTGGTACAAGAGCCCGTGCCCCATCGCCCCGGCTCCCACGATGGCCACCGGGATCTCCTCCTCCAGCGCCAGCAACCGCTCGCGCATACTGAAAGGACGCTGTACGACTGAATTCGAGATGGCCATACCCGGCTGGGGCAAAACCGTTCTTGTTGTCATGATATAATGCAATGAGTGTTCCTGTCAATGCCAATAGCCGGCGACGAAGCGATAGCCGTACCAGATCCCCAGCGGGCGCAGTAGGGGAAAAAGCACCTCGGCCGGCCGGCGTACCTCACCCCGAAGAAGCCCCCGCACCAGGGCACGGTGGTTTTTCCGGTTCAGGACGTCGCGCAAGGTCTGCCCGGTACCGACGCTGATCCCCAGCAGCCGCAGGGCCATGCCTTCGTTGGCGCATCGTTTGAACAGGGATCGGATGGTATAGTGATGGCTGTGATGGACGGCGGCTTCGCGGCATGCCTCGACCCGCAGACCGGCCTGCACCGCCCGCTTCTGGAAGAGCTTGTCCGAGCACATGGGAATCGGGCCGAAGCCGGTGGCTTCCCAGGCGCGCCGGCTCACGGCCAGGTTGACGGTCGAGAGGCCGGGGAGACCGGGCCATCCGTACCGCTCGAAAAAAGGTCGCCATTCGCTGGTGGAATAGAAACGACCGATGCGCTCCCAGTAGAAAGTCTTATCGTCCAAAAGCTCCATGCCTTGAACCACATCGGCCCGCCCTTCCCGGATCGGCCGGGTAATCCGCTCCAGCCAGTGCACTCCGGCGGGACGGGCATCCTGCGAGATCGTGGCGATGATCTCCCCTTCGCACCGGGAAAAGAGCAGGTCACGGCTTTCTCCGAAAGAAAAGTCTTCGGGCCGGATACGATGAACGACGGCGCCGGCTTCGGCAGCGGCTTCCGGGGTTCCGTCGGTCGAGCCGCTGTCCAGGATGACGACCTGATGCGGCACGGGGCACACCTGCCGCGCCAGCACGTCGAGCACGGCCCGGAAGCCGTCGCCGCCGTTGCGGGTCAGGATGCCCACGGAAATCAGACGCACGTCCGGCATATTCTATAAACGAAGAAATCTGTGATCTTCGGGATCGATATAGCGGTCGAGAAAAATTTTATGGGAATCCTGGAGCCGCATCAGGAAAGTATCCCGCACGGGTGCCGGGACCTCCTCGAACCACGACGCATCCCGTCCGGCCGTGGCCCGTATCGAGGCCAGGACCGGCCCCTTCCGGTAGAGCATCTTGCGCATCCGCCGGGCCACACCGCCGACCGGGCGCGCCGGCAGGCCTGCCCCGTAGACCAGGCGCTTCTCCCAGCGGGAAACCCCGCGGACGAGGCGCAGCACCTCTCGCGGTGGCGTCGTGTTGATCGGCGGCAAGACCAGCGGCGCCAGCGGGGTGAAGTCCAGCCCGAGGCAGGCGGCCGCATCCGCCTCGAGGCCCGGTGTCCGTTTGACCCGGTCGAAAGGCCGCAGATGCAGGGCGGCCACCCCGTCGAGCCGCTCCCACCGCCTCACAAGGCGCATGTAGTTGCAACGACTCCATGCCGACTGCAGAAACCGCTCGAACGTGCGATGCCCGCGCGAACGGAGATACTGTCCGTAGAGCGACTGGAGGAAATCTTTCGGCGCCCGCAGGTAGAGCAACACCTCCAGGCGATATCCCTTCAAGTGTGCAGCCAGCTGTCGCAGGTAGGACGGCCCCAGCAGGCTGAAGTGTTCGGAGCTGAGCAGGATCCGGTCGGCCGGCGAGGCCTCGATCTCCTCCTGCAGCGCCTTCCACAACCGTTCGGGCGGCGCCGCCTGCCTCCGGTGGAACGACCACGATAGTTCATGGTGACTCCAGAGACTTCGCGCGCTGCGTCCGGTCCGGGGATACAGCACCCCCTGCCGGGCCAGCGTTCCGGCTGCCCTCCAGAAGAAATGTTGCAGGCTCGTGGTCCCCGTCTTATGGGTTCCGATATGCAGGTAAACCGTCTTCATGTATCTGGTTAAGGTGAAACGCTACGCGCCGGGTTTCTGTCGATACCGGACCGACCAGAGGACGACGCCCACGAGGGTTTTCAGCCCGGCGCCCTGGAGCGGGTCGGCCAGCGGCACGGGATCGCCGGGCGGGGGCAACAGGCTCCGGAAAACATCCACGTCGAAGAGGTCGGATACGGCGTCGAGCCGCCGGTAGGCCTGTTCCCGGAGCGCGGCCCAGGCCGGGTTGCGGTTCATGTCCCAGAGCCGGTGGTTCACGCGGGGCTCGTAGGCGGTGTGCCGGACACGCCAGGCCCGGACGCGCTCCCGGAGGCGCTCGGCCAGGATGTAGCGGCGCTGTGCCCACCGCGAGGGATAGCGGACAGCCCACTGCGCCAGCTGCCCGCCGTCGAGCGGCAGGGACGCCAGGCCGGGAAAGCGCCGGGCGAGCAGGTGCCGCTGGAGCCGCCGCGCCCCGAAGATTTCCTGCGGGATCTGCTGTGCTGCCCGTACGACGGCGGGCCGGCAGTACGGCACGAGCGGCCACGTGTGCCGGGCCATCACGAGCACGAGCCGGGCGAAGTTGTACCGGTCGCGGTGCATCAGGTCGAACCACCAGCCCCGGCGTTCGGTCGTGGCGCCCTGGGCGACGTACGTAGCGAAGAGCTCTTCCTGGCAGGCGGCGACGAGATCCGGGCCGTCCCCGCCGCGCCAGAGGCGCTCTACGGCCTCCGGCGGCAGGCCGTAGCCCCGGTTGATCCGCGCCGTCGTAACCCCGAAGGCTGCCTGTGGATCCTCCGTGCCGATCCCCCGGCCGATGTGGTTGCCGCCCATGACGATGTCGCCCAGGTAGCCGGTAGCCGTGGCCAGAGGCGACGTGCCGGCGTGCTCGCTCATCGCCCACAGCGCGAAATCCGTCACGGCGTTGGTCAGGTGTCCGGCGTCGATCTGCGCCTCCATCCAGGCCGGATAGCGTTCCACCGGCACGGGGACGACCCGGTGGCGCCACCCGCAGGCCGCGGCCACCCGGGCCGCCGCGCGGGCCTCGAGGTCGGAGGGCTCTCCGTACGTCCACGCCTCGGCGACGGCCCCCGGTCGCCCGGCCAGGTAGCCGGCCACCAGGCGCGAATCCAGCCCCCCGCTGAGCTGGAGGTTCACCGGCTTCGTCACCTGCTCTGCCCACGCCGCGAGCAGCCGGTCGAAGGTCCCGGCGTGCGCGTCCATGTCGCCCGGCTGCACGTCCTCCCGCGCGTCCCACATCGCCTCGGAGCGCGGCGGCCCGCCGGCCTCCCAGACCAGCTGGTGGCGCGGGCGGAGCCGCCGGATCGCCCGCCATACCGTCCGCTCACCGCACGGGAAGGAGTACATCAGGATGCTCGTCAGCCCCACGCGGTCGACCTCCCGCGAGCAGGCCGGATGCAACAGAAGGAGCGACGGGCTGCTGGCGACGAGCAACACGCCGGGGTGGTCGAGGAAATAGACGGGGAAAAGACCGAGCAGGTCGGCCGCCACCGAGACGCTCCCCTCGGCCTCCAGCCACACCTGCACGCCCAGATCGGCCGCCTCGAACCAGGCGTGGAAGGCGGCCTCCGGGTCCTCATCGCGAAGCGGGGGGATCGGCATGCCGGCTTCATCACCCAGACGCACGAGCACGCTGCCGTCCGCGTTGCGGTGCTTCCGGTACGGCGCGGGGGTCGGCGCCCGGACGGCCAGATGCCGTTCCCCGGCGACGACCTCGCGGACCGGCTCGCCCGGCTGTGCATCGAGCCAGCGGCAAGCGGCCGTCAGGTACTGCCGGCGGCGCTCCGGATCCGGATCGGCAATGAGGAAGAAATCGGCCATAGGGGGCACTTCGGTCAGATGAGACGGGGGTCCGGCGCGGGCGCATCGAGCACGTGCTCCTGCCAGAGCAGGAACGACAGGATCGTCCAGAGCAGCCACTGATGCGCCCGCCTGCCCTGCAGGTGTTCTTCCAGGGCCTGCAGGATGGGCTCCGTGCGAAAGAGGCCCGTCGCCGCCAGGCGCTCCGGCGTCAGCGTGGCGCGGACGAGGTCGCGCAGGGGCGGCATGGCGAGCCAGCGCCACAGGGGCGCCGCCTGCCCCAGCTTCGGCGCAAAGGCGATCTCGCGGGGCATGATCGTGGCCGCCACTTCCCGCAGCAGCGTCTTGTTCCGGTCACCCCGCAGGCGCGCCAGGAACGTAACGACATCGCGATCGAGATACGGATACCGAAACCAGAGGCCGTGCGCTTCGCCCCAGCGGTGGTTCCACCAGAGGATATGTTCTGCCGGCAGCATCGCACTCCCCATAAGCGCCATCCGATCCTCAGGGTTCTGTACACCGGCGGTTGGAGTCAGCGCCTCCATCACCGCCTGTCGGGCCATCTTGCCCGTTTCCACGAGGCGCGGATCCCGGTAGATCCGGCTCCGTGTCTCTGCGGAAAGAATCATGTTTACCCCTTTCCGGGTATACATCTCGGGCAGGGGATGCGAGGAAAGTTCCACAACGGGGCGGAGTCGTTTGAGGGGACCCAGACGGAACATCCATCGAACCCCTCGAAGTAGCCCCTTCGGGATACCCCGGGCCTCGATCGCAAGCGCAAGTCGAATGGTCCCGGGCAATTCCCACGCAACGGGAAAGCCCGGTAGAGCCCCCGTAAGCACCGTGCCGATGCTGCCGGCACTCAGGGTCTCCAGGCGAGCGGTATGGATGCCGAAGGTGAAGGGTTCTTCGTACTGACGGAGCAGCGACGGCAGGCGGTCGGCCACCCAGGCCGGCCCCATCGGCACCTTTTCGTGCCGCACGCCCAGATGCCGGGCCAGCCGGTGTGCTCGCTCGTATTCGTTCCACGGTCCCTCGTACCCCTCGTAGTCGAACGTGTAGGCCGTCACAGGCACGTCCAGCCAGCGCCGCAGGCCGGCCAGGATGAGCGACGAATCCACGCCGCCGGAGAGCAGCACGGCGAAGGGGCCGCCGGTGGCCGTCCGCCGCGCCAGGCTCGCCTCGATCCGCTCTTTCAGCGCCGGCACGAGCCGTTTCTCCCGGCGCACCTTCGGCCACACGACCGGGAGCCAGTACCGCACCGTCGTCGCCTCGCGCCCTCGGCGGACGAGCGCGTGCGCCGGCGGCACCTTGCGGATCGCCTCGACCAGCGTCCAGGGCGCCGGGAGGCAGCCCATCGCCAGGTAGGCATCGAGGGCGTGGAGGTCGACGGCCCGCGCGACGCCCGAGGCCAGGAGCGTCGTCAGGTCGGTGGCCCAGAGGAGGGCCGTCCCGTGCTCCGCGTAGAACAGCGGCGGCACGCCGGCCCGATCGCGCACGAGCGCCACCTCCCGGCCACCCTCCGACCAGACGACGCCGCTCCCCTGCGCGTCGATCCAGCCGAGTCCTTCCGGCCCCGCGGCATCCCACGTCGTGCGCAGGAGCCGGGCCGGGGCGTCCGCCGCCGGGTCATAGACCTCGCCGAAATAGGCGGCACCCCCGTCGTCGCCCGGTGCGTACACGTCCACCTCCGGCCGCGCCGTATGGGCTGCCACCGCGAGCACCGGATCCGCGGCGGGCACCCCAACCACCCGGTACCCGGCCGGCCAGGTGTGCGCCAGGAACCGGGCGGCCAGGCCCGTACGGTCGGGGTCATGAACGCCGGCAAGGACAGGACGACGGGGCAGATCGTTCATGGGCAGGTGCGGGTCGAATCGTTGGCCGGGGCGTCGAGGCGAAGGGCGGCGAGCACGGGGCGGTGGTCGGCCTCCATCGCCGGACCGATGCCAGCGGCCAGCACCTGCCAGCCCGGACCGGCCAGGATGTGGTCGATGCGGACGAGCGGCCGGCGCGCGGGGAACGTGGCGGCGTAGAGCGGCCCCCGCGCCCGGACGGCGTCGGTGAAGCCGCGGGCGAGTTCGCGGAAGGCCCACTCGTGCCGCGTCGCGTTGAAGTCCCCCACGACGAGCACGGGCCTCGTCTCCGCCTCGATGCGGCGGCGCAAGGCGCGGGCTTCCCCGGCCCGGACGAGCACGTCGTCGCGCAGCGTGCGCAGCGCCCGCCCGAGACGACCCAGGCCGGTGCGCCCCTCCTCCAGGGGCACCTTGCTCAGGTACGAGCGCAGGTGCACGTTGTAGACCACGAACGTACACCCGCACCACGACAGCTCCGCCCGGACGGCATGCCCTCCCTCCCCCGCCGGCCCGACGGGGATGACCTCGAACGTCCCGGCCAGGCCACGCACGAAGACGGGGTGGCCGACTCCCTGCACCCCTTCGCCGGACCGGTCCGGCAGCCCGTACCCGGCCTGGAGCACCGGGAAGACTTCGCCCGAAAAGCCCTGCTCTCCGTTACCGTAGAACGCGATGGCCGCTTCCTGCAGGCCCACTACGTGAGGACGGTACACGGCCAGCACGTCACGGAACGCGCGGGAGACGGTCCGTTCCGGCCCGCGGGCGTTGAGCGAGAGGACCACGAGCGTATCCCCGGCCGCCCCCGGAGGCACCGCCACCGGCCGCCACAGCCGCGGCACGTCGCCCCCGAAGCGGAGGGCCACGAGCACCAGCATCCCCGCATAGAGGCCCCGGAGCGCGAGGGGCGCCCGGCGGAGCAACACCCACACGGCGACGCCCACCACGACCAGGCTCAGCGGCGGCACGAGCGGCCCGAGGAGCTGGAGCACCCATACGCCCGGACCCGGCGCCACGTACGCCGCCGCATAGCCCCCGAGGAACAGGAGCGCCGGCACGACGAGCATCCCGGCCCGAACGCGACGCACTCCGCTCATCGCCCGGCCTCCCGCACGGTTTGCGCGTCACGCCGGACCGGCACGTCCGGCAGCACGCCCCGCTTCTTCACCAGCCCGTAACGGTCATAATGCCGGGGCCGGCCCCGCTCCCGCAGGTACTGCCGGATCTGGGCGAGCTGGTTGACCAGGCCAAACTCGACCGGGTCGATGCCCTCCGTCCGGCGCACCGCGCGGGGATGCGTGAGGCGCCACAGGCCGAGGTGCAGCCACCGTTTCACGAGCACCACACGGGGCACCCGCCACACCTCCCACGGGTGTTTCCGGTGGGTGAAGTCTGCCTCCGTACCATGCTGCCAGTGATGGCGCAGGTAGGCCATGGCCCGTCCTCGCCGCCGGGCCGCCGCCAGGAACGCCCGGCGGGTCAGACGCGCGGCGTCGGGGTGGTGCTCCACCGGCACATCACGCACCCACACCACCCGGAAGCCGGCCAGGATGAGCTGCTTCGCGAAGAGGGTGTCCTCCTGGAAGCCGTACGTCGAGCCGGGACCGAGTTCGGGATCGAAGGCCGGCACCTTCTCGAGCACGCGCCGGTGCAGGGCCATGCTGATCGTGATGGGATGCGGATCGCCCGCCCCGCGCTCCACCGAGACGGAGAGGTTGACACGGTGGAAGGGCGTCATCCAGGGGCGCTCCAGGTGCGGGGCCAGGACGGACGTGCCGCCCACGACGTCGGCCAGCCCGGCCCGGATCGGCGCGGTCATGGCATCGGCCCAGCGGGGGGGCAGGCGCACGTCGTCGTCGGTGAACAGCAGGATCTCGCCGCGGGCGGCGTAGAGGGCCGTCGTCCGCGCGTAGCCCGTGCCGGGGCGGAGCTCCTCCACCAGGCGCACCGGCATGTTCGGCAGGCGCGCCGACCGCACCCAGGCGGCCGTCCCGTCCGTCGAGCCGTTGTCCACCACCACCAGCTCGGCGGTGAGGCCGGGCGGCAGAGCAAGGCGTCCGACCGAAGCCAGCGTCTCCTTCAGGGCCTCGAGCCGGTCCCGCGTGCAGATGAGGATGGACAGGTTCGGCCCGCTCATGGCGACACCTCCGCCGGTCGTGGAGCCGGCGCCTGCCCGTCAGGCACCTCGCCGGCCTGCTTGACGAGCCCTTCCCGCGCGTACGCCCGGGGCCGGCGGCGCAGCCGTACGTACTCGCGGGCCTGCTCGTACTGGTTCACGAGGAGGAACTCGGCCAGGTCGATGCCCTCCCTCCGGCGCACCGCGCGGGGATGGGTAAGGCGCCACAGGCCCAGCCGGAGCCGGCGGATCGCCAGCACGGCCCACGGATGCCGCCAGACCTGCCACGGCCGGGTGCGGCGGGTCCACCGCGCCTCCGGCTCATGCCGCCAGTGGTAGGCGATGTAGGTCAGGCCACGTCCCCGGCACCGGGCCGCGTGCAGGTAGGCCGCCCGCCCCAGGCGGCTCGCGTCGGGGCGGTGGACCACCGGCGCCTCCCGTACCGTCGCCACGCGGAAGCCCGCCGCCTGCACCTGGTAGGAGAACAGCGTGTCGTCGAAGAAGCCGTAGTACGTGCCCGGGCCGAGATCGGGGTCGAAGCCGGGCACCCGCGCGAGCACGCGCCGGTGGAAGCCCATGCTCAGGCCCACCATGTCCGCGCGGCGGTCCTCATCCATCCCTTCGGTGACGGCCAGCACGGCCCGGTGAAAGACCTGCATCCACGGGCGCACGAGTGCGGGGTGCAGCACCGACGTGCCCCGGACGGCGTCCGCCGCCCCCGCGAGGATCGGCGCACACATCGCCGCGAGCCAGT
The DNA here is from genome assembly GCF_011682235.2 of Rhodocaloribacter litoris. Classification (NCBI taxonomy): domain Bacteria; kingdom Pseudomonadati; phylum Rhodothermota; class Rhodothermia; order Rhodothermales; family Rhodothermaceae; genus Rhodocaloribacter; species Rhodocaloribacter litoris. The sequence continues at coordinate 988,230 of NZ_CP076718.1, forward strand.
TCGCCGGCAGGTCCACGTCGTCGTCGGTGAACAGGATGATCTCGCCCCGGGCGGCGGCCAGCCCGGCGTTGCGGGCGCGGGCCTGCCCCGGCCGCGGCGCCTCGACGACCCGCACCGGTATGTTCGGCAGGCGCACCGTGCGGGCCCAGGCGGCCGTGCCGTCCGTCGAGCCATTGTCCACGACGACCAGCTCGGGATCGAGGTCCGGCGGTACTGCCAGCCCCGCAACGGTTTGCATCGTCTCCCGGAGGGGCCCCAGGTGATCCCGGGTACAGATGAGGATGGAGACGGGCACGGACATGGGTCATTGGCCATCAACGGCCGGTCGGGTTCTCACCGGCAGTGCCCGGATGCGCGCGGCCACCATCTCGGCCAGCCGCCGGCTGCCTTCGGCGTTGAAATGCACTTCGTCTAGAAAATGCTCCGGCGTCCAGCCCCGGTCGGGCAGATCAGCCAGGACCATGCAGGGCGCCTCGTTGCAGAGGCCCTCCGCCAGCCCGTGGAACCGCCTCAGCAGCCCCGGCAGCGCGTCGTCGACGATGCGGGGCGTCCATGCGTGCGTCCCCTCGCGCCCCGCATAGGCCGCTTCGTTGACCACCTGCGGCACAAAGACGGCGTAGCCCCCGCGCTCCCGCACCAGGCTGCGCAGCGTCTCCAGGTTACGGCGGTAGACGCCGTCCACATACGGATCGGGGGCCCGGTACGCCCCCTCGGGCGCCGGCGTCGTCTCACCGCGCTCGTCGTCCAGGCCGAGCTGCCGCCCCACGAAGCCTGTGAGCCGCACCAGACCCGAACGGCTCTTCAGCTCCTCCCAGAACGAGGGCGGCGGCCCGGCGGCGACCTCCAGGTTCTCGTACTGCTCCAGTCCGTGCGCCCGGTACTCGGGCGTGGCGTCGAAGCGATGGTAGTTGCGCAGGTCGTCCAGCCCGGTGTAAAAGACGACGACATCCGGCCGGACTTCCGGCAGGATCAGGGCCGTCTGGATGACGTGCTCGGCCGTCGAGTAGCCGGGGACGCCGAAGTTGAAGACGGCGTAGCGGTCGCCCAGGGCCTCCTGGAGCCGGGCCGGCCAGGTGTCCTCGTCCGGCAGGTGCGCCCCGAAGACGGCCGAGCCACCCAGCACGGCGACGCGGATGCGGTTCCCGGCGTCCGCCGGCGCCCCCGTCCACCGGGTGCGCTGTGCGGTCAGCGTCACCTTCTTGCCCCACAGCGGCACCTGCAGCGTGGCCGCTGGCCGCCCCACGAGGTAGGGGTGATGTTCAAAGACCACGCTCATCAAAGGGGCGGGGCGCCCCCGGTACAGCCAGCGCCCCTCCTTCACGCGGAAAAGGGCCTGCCCGCTCAGTTCAGCCAGCAGGACCACCAGAAAAAGGGCGCCTGCGCCAAGCAGCAAACCGCGAAAGAAGCGTGCAAAGAAGGACGAACGTTTCATACGAACATGATTTACCGGAGGGAAAGCTTTGCAACCGACACCGCCTCCTCCTATCGCGAGACCGTCAGTTTTCCGAAATCTGAGCCCGTTCAGCCTGGATCTGTTTCTGCCACGACTCGGCGTAGAGGCCGCCGCGCGCCAGGAGCTGCTCGTGCGTGCCCGACTCCACCAGGTGGCCGCCCTCCATGACGTAGATCAGGTCGGCCCGCATGGCGGTGGTGAAGCGGTGGGTGACGATGAGCGCCGTCCGCCCGCGGACGAGGTCGCGGAAGCGGTCGAGCCACTGCATCTCGGCCCAGGAGTCCATGAAGCTGGTCGGCTCGTCGAGCAGGACGAGGGGGGCATCCCGGTAGAAGGCCCGCGCCAGGGCGATGCGCTGCCACTGCCCGCCGCTCAGATCCACGCCGCCCTCGAACTCCTTCCCGAGCATCGTGTCGAGCCCGTGCGGGAGCTGGTCGACGATGGACCGGGCCCCCGCCGCGTCGATGGCCCATTGCAGGCGTTCGTCCGAGAGCGGCACCTCCACGTTGCCGTAGGCGATGGACTCGCGCACCGTGCCCGCATAGTTGACCGGATACTGGAACAGCACCGTCACGCGCCGCCACAGGTCGCGCGGGTCCACGTCGCGGATGTCCACGTCGTCCCACCGCACGGCGCCGGCCTCGGGGTCGTAGAAGCGGCACAGCAGCTTGATCAGGGTGCTCTTGCCGGCGCCGTTCTTCCCCACGATGGCGACCGTCTTGCCGGCCGGGATGAACAGGTTGAACCCGTCGAGGGCCAGGTAGTCGCTGCCCGGATAGCGGAACGAGACGTTGTCCACGGTGATGCCGTGCCGCAGCGTCGCCGGCACCGGCTTCGGCTGCGCCGGGACGCGGACGCGCGGCTCGAGCTCGAGGAACGTGAACAGGTGTTCGAGGAAGAGGGCGTCGGCGTAGAGGGTGCCGACGCTGCTCAGCAGGGCCCGCATGAGCCCCTGCCCCTGGTTGAAGGCCTGGTAGAAGAGCGCCACGTCGCCGAGGGACGCCAGCCCGCGGATGGCGCGAAACACCATCCAGGCCATGATCCCTCCGGTAGCGGCCAGGGCCCAGAGACTGGCAAAGAGCGACGCCGTCCGCTGCCTCCGGCTGAGCCGGATGAAGGCGTCGCGCAGGTTCTTCCGCACGCGCTGATAGGCCGTGAGAAACTGCTCGCTCAGGCCGAAGAGCCGCACCTCCTGTGCCGACTCCCGCCCGGTGATGACCCGGTCGAAGTACCGCGCCCAGCGTCGCTGCTGGGTTGTGCTACGCCACCAGGCGTGGTAGATCCGCTGGTGCACCAGCAGGATGCGTAGTGCAGGCAGTGTAGAGCCAAACAGCACCAGGGGCACCCACCAACCGTACGCCAGGAGAATACCCGAGATGGCCGTGATGGTGACGAGGTTCTGTAGGATGGCGCCCGTGCCTTCAAGGATCGTCAGCACCCGCCGATCCGCCTCCTCGTTGGCCCGGGCCATGTGATCGAAGTACTCGGGAATGTCATAAAATTCGAGATCGACACGAGCCGTCTTGCGGTGGATCAGGGCCTTGATGTGGTCCGTGACGAGCTCCGCCTGGGCATTGCGGACCCAGATGATGCCCTGCTGCACGACCTGCCCCAGAATCAGGATGGCCACCAGCAAACCACCTGAGAAGATGACCGGTTTCAGGTACTCGAAGCTCAGGTCACCGCCGATGCTGCCGGTGAAGGCATCGACGACCACCTTCGTCAGGTAGACCGTCGCGGCAGGAAAAAGCCCCTGGAGCAGGAGCATGACGGCCCAGGCCGTCGTCCACGGTCCGGCGGCCTTCCAGGCAATCTTCAGCGCCCGGCCGATGTGCACGAGTTTCTGCCGGACGTTGGCCCAGTCCAGCCGGTGTGGCGCAGGCGCAACGCCAGGGTCCCGATGGGATGTCGTAGGCTCGTTCATGCGCTGCCCGCCTCCTCCCGCCGCTCCCCGCTGGCGGAAACAGCCTCCGGCATCCGAGCGGCCACGTCGGCACGCACGAGCTCAACGAGTTCGTCCAGACGCGACAGGTCCCGCGGCCGGCGCAGACGTCGAACGGGCAGACCCTGCGCCAGACGAGCGCTCTCGGCCAGGTGCTGCGGCGTGGCCCCCTGCTCACCAAACATGCGGAGCGCGAACGAATGCCGCATCAGCTCCACACACGCCTCGCGAGCCGGGATGGGTTCGACCCGGGGCGACGCCTCCGGCTCCTCATGCCAGTCGAGCACGTAGACGCAGGCCAGCGGCAGCGCCTCGGTCACGAACCGGTCTCGCACCGTCACCAGGCGCTTCGTACCCAGCGGACTGATCGGCACCTGGCGCGCCGGGTCGTCCAGCCCCACCGCCTCGACGGCATCGGGGAGCAGCTTCAGGCCGGGAAACGCCGGCAGCGCTTGTACTTCGCCGTCCTTTAGCACGACAGGCAGCACGTCATCCGTCAGCACCGGGTGGCCGTGCCGGTGAAAGGCCGCCGTCGTCGTGGACTTCCCCATCCCCTTCCATCCGACGAACCCCACCGCCACGCCGTCGATGGCCACGGCTGCGCCATGCAGCGACGGGATGCCTCGTTGATGGAGCACGAAACCCATTCCGATACCGGAAACGAGAAAGCGGAAGCCTCGCTCCATCGCACCCGGCGCCGGATCGATGATCATCTCACACCCGGAGCGGATCACCAACCCGCCAATCCCGTGCATCCAGAAATGAATCTCCTCCGATGTCGTCACGACCTCCCAGCTGCCATCTTCCTGCCGGGGCGTGGGCAACGGGGAAACGCGATCATACCGGATCACTACGTCTACACGCTCACTCGGCTCGATTTCGACGAGTTCGGGAAGTGCGAGTTCAGAGGCTACTTCCAGTCCATAACACCGGTAGCAATGCTTCCTCACGTCATTCATCATCCGGCACGGCCTGCTGATTCATCTCATCCTGGCGGAAACCAACCATAAAAGCGAGGCACATCAGAGCATAATCCATGCCCGGCTTTGCACGATCCGGCGGAGCGCTCGTTCCTGCCCTGCGATCGCACCGGACGCGTACGCCGCGAGGCAACCAGATCTCCGCCGGCCCCATGATACAAAAACGTGAAGGGCGAAAGCGCCGGTGATCATTTCGACCCGCACCCTGATACAAAAAAAAACCGGCCTACAGCAGGAAACCCACTGTAGGCCGGCATGCCAACACCTGTTACTTGACACCAACGCTGTAGAAGGTGTTGTCGATGTTGTTGACCCCACAGGGATGGTCGCAACCACCCGCACTCTGGTTGCCCGTGATGGTGGCAACGGACCCGTAGATGGTGAGGGCCGGGGCCTCGTAGCCCTTTTTGATGGACGTGTTCATAGACACTCCTCCGGTTTTGGTTTGGGGTTGATACGAACGGCATGACCGTTAGATCCTGCCGTAATAGTATCCACGATCCGTGGATCCATTTTCTTACAAGTAGGCCGGGATGTGAAGGCTGTTTTCAGTCCCATCCATTGTGCAAGTGCAAGCGCACGCCAGAGCACGATCCGCTCGGCCTCGCGCCGGGGGTCGGATAGATGACCGGCGACCAGTTGCCTGGCCAGAGCGACCACCGGCTCCTCCTGAAGATAGTTTCCGGGGAATCCCTCTGCTTTGATCGTACGGGCAAACTGTTGCAACCGAGGCGCATCTTCGGCCTGCAGCGCCCGGATGTACCCCGGTGCCAGGTTGGCTTTGTCCCGGCGCCACTGGACCTCCGCCGGCAACACCCCTTCCAGGGCCCGGCGCATCACCCAGCGCCCCAGACCATCACGCCGCTTCAGGTCGGCCGGCAGGGCCAGGCAGTACGCCACGAGGCGAACGTCAAAGAACGGCATGCGTACCTCGATGCCGGCCGCCGCGGCCTGCGCCTCGATCAGCCGGGCACCGTACGACATGATCGGACGCACCAGCTTGGCATGATGCCGGGCTCGCTCGGTCGGGTACTCCGCGGACTCCGGTACTTCCGCCAGATAAGGCGCCATCCTGCCCAGAAAGTCTGCGTCGAAATACGATTGCCATGCCGTTCCCGCCCAGGTGGTTCCCAGCGAAGAGAAGGCCAGCGCCGTACCGTACTTCGTCTGATTACGCTGGCGGCGTCTCCGTAGCATCGGCGACATCCAGGGGTGCCCGTAGGCAAACTCTTTCATCCATTTGACGAAGGCCCGCCGGGCATGGCGCTCTTTTCCGCCCATATTCAGGACGGTGGCCCGAACCTCTTTCCAGAGCCGCACCCAGCGGTACTGCCACAGCAGTTCGTAAAAGATCCCGTCGCCGTGCGACACCGTCGTGTCACCATCGAAGCCATCGAGCACCACCCTCACCCCCTGCTCACGGGCCTGGTGGTGGAGATCCCAGGACAGGTAGGCGTTGATGCCCTCGTTCGGGCGTTCGAGGTACCACGTCAGTTCCTCGTTGTGTGCCAGCGGGCTGCCTTGGTCCGCAGCGTAAAAATGGGGCCTCATCGCCTCCGGGTACATCCGGAGCGCGGCCTCGATGTAGGGACGCTCGTTACAGGCCGGGATACTGTCGAAAACGGCGGAATACGTGTGCAGCGGACCTTTTCCGGCTTCCTGCAACTGGCGCGCGGCCGTGCAGGCAACGGAGGTCGAATCCAGCCCGCCGCTGAGCATCGAGCCGACCGGCGTGATGCTGCGCAGGCGACACCGCACGGCCTCGTCGAACAGCTCTTTGAACCGCTCGATATAGTCCTCGTCCCGGTTGTAACGGACTTCCCGCTCCGGGTCGAGCGCCCAGTACATCTCCGCGCGGGACACACCTTCTCGCGGAACGAGCACGGTGTGGGCCGGCGGAACGGCCTTCGCGTCGCGGAAGAAGGTCATCTCCGGCGTGACCTGCACGGGGATGAGCAGAAACTCGGCGATCTTGCGCTCGTTCGGCGACTCCGAAACCAGCCCGAGCGCCCGGAGGGCTTTGATCTCCGAGGCGAACGCCAGCACCTCGCCGGGTCGGTGGACATAATACAGCGGGCGGAGGCCGAAGTGATCGCGGGCCAGGAGCATACGCTGCTCGCGGGCGTCCCAGACCGCGAAGGCGAAGTCGCCCAGCAGGTGTTCCGGCGCTTTGGCCCCCCAGCGGCGGTACGCGGCCAGTACGAAGGCCTCGTCGGGGGCCTCCCGGTATGCGTCCGGCAACGCCAGCGTACGAAGCAGGTCCGCCCGGTTGTCGATCCGCCCGTCAAAGACGAGCACGATCTGTCCGTCGTCGGAGATCAGCGGCTGTGCTTCCCCCGGGGCCTCCGGCACCGTGCGGAACAGGAGCTGCCCCATCCCCACCGGTCCTTCGGTCCAGACGCCCGTGCCGTCCGGCCCCCGGTGGGCGATGGCCGCCGTCATGCGCCGGAGTTCATCCGACGCGACCGGCTTGCCGTCAAGGTGCCATATGCCTGCGATGCCGCTCATGTCTGCTCAAATGCCTCTGGCGAATACACTTATTATAACCGCATCAGGACGTCAATGCCTAACCTTTTTCGACACGACCCGCTCCGGTGTGGAGCAATTTTTCCTCAGGCGGCGGACTTCCGCCCGGGTGTAAGCGGGCGTAGCGGTACGTACCGGTGGATTGAGCTCTCCCCGCCGATGAGTACCCGGCCACGATATTCCACCCAGGCATGAGCCAGCAACTCGCGCGCCGGTCCCTTCGCCACCCCGATATGCAGCACGGTATCAACGCCGGCACGGTGAAGCAGGTATCGCACGGCAAGGGCCTGCGGCAGGCAGGGCCGGTCGCCCAGCAAGCGGCGGGCAACGGCCCGTACCAGACGGGCCACCCGGGCGGGGTCGTACCGCACCGCTTCCCCGGCCGGCGTTCGGTCCACGAACCGGACGACCCGGCGATACGGAAACAGCGCCAGCCCCACCCGAAAGGTCATCACCAGCACCAGGGCCTTCACCAGCAACCACCGATCGGGCCATGCAAGCCGCCGCCATTTACGCCAGGTGTTCATTGGTCACCTCAACCAGACCGTGGCTTTTGAGTTGATTGAGAAAGGCCAGTACGTCTTCCAGGATTTGCTCGGGCGTCGCATCGTAGATCTCCAGCATCCGCTCAACCACCACCCGCACCGGCTGGGGCTGCCGGATCGTCTCCAGAATGAAGGCACCGACTTCGTTGAGACCGAAATAATTCCCGGACTTCACATCGAGCACGATCGCCTCTCCCCCCAGATCGGCAGTCGTAAGATCTTCGGAAACGACAACTACAGAGTCCGGGCTGATCATGGGAATTCCCATCTTGCTATCGATTGTGGATCAGACGCGCCCCGCAAGGCCACGTCCCAGAAGATAGATTTTTTCAGGGTTACAGGCCACCTCTTTGAACGCATTGCGGGTGTCGATGATGTAGCGGGCCTGCCGGGCGATCTCCTCATACGGAAACGCGTCGTGGTCCGTCAACAGCACCACCACATCGAAGGACGCGACCGCCTCCGCCGTCAGCGCGATCCCCTCAAACGTACGCACCCCCTCGGCCAGCGGCACCCGGAACACCGGCACGTGCGGGTCGCTGTAGGCCACCTCCCCGACCCCCTTCCGGCAAAGCAGCGCCAGCACCTTCTCCGAAGGACTGTGACGGGTGTCGTCCACGTTCTTCTTGAAGGCCGCCCCCAGAAGGAGCACGCGCGCCTCCGCGAGCCGAACCCCCTGACGCGCCAGCGCCTCGACCACCTTCTCCACCACGTAAAACGGCATCTCCTCGTTCACGCGCGCCGACAACGTGATGAAACTCGTCTCGAAATCGTACCGCCGCGCCAGCCACGACAAATAGTACGGGTCGATCGGAATGCAGTGCCCCCCCAGCCCCGGACCCGGGTAGAACGGCATGAACCCGAACGGCTTCGTCGAGGCCGCCTCGATCACCTCCCACACCGACACCCCCCCCATCCGGTCGCACAGCCGYGCCAGCTCGTTCACCAGCGCAATGTTCACGCTCCGGAAAATGTTCTCCAGCAGCTTCTCCATCTCGGCCACCTTCGGGCTCGAGACCCGGTGCACGTGCGCCACGATCTGCGCCAGCGCCGTCGCCGCCACCTCCGTACAGGCGGCCGTCACCCCGCCCACGACCACCGGCGTGTTGGCCGTCGTGAACTGCCGGTTGCCCGGGTCGATGCGCTCCGGGCTGAAGGCCAGGAAGTAATCCCGGCCCAGCACCAGCCCCCGCTCCCGGGCAACCCGCTCCAGGATCGGCTGCACCAGCCCCTCGGTCGTGTTCGGGTACGTGGTCGACTTCAGCACGACGAGTTGCCCCCGGTGCAGGTGCGGTGCCAGCGCTTCGGTCGCCCTGCGGATGTAGGACGTGTCCGGGTCCTTGTGCTCGGTCACCGGCGTGGGCACGCAGATGAAGACCACGTCGGCCCCGGCGAGCCCCTCGACGTGGTCCGCCGCCCGCAGGCAGCCCGTCTCGACGAGACGGCGCACCAGGGCGTCGTCGAGGTCGGGGTTGTAGTTCTGTCCCGCGTTGAGACGCAGGACGCGTTCCGAATCGAGATCGATCCCCAGGGTCCGGAAGCCGCGGCCGGCGTATTCCACCGCCAGCGGAAGCCCCACATACCCCAGACCAATCACCCCGATGACGGCTTCCCGGCGCTCCAGACGATCGAGGAGCTCCCGGGCAGGAGCCGGGAGGGGGGCAGGCCGAACGCCATCATATACAAGTGTATCCGACTGGAAATGCATCAGATAGCTCAAAGCAAGTGAATCAAGGCAGCACCTCCCTCTAGGAAACGGACTCATACCGCTCGGCAACCGCCTTGCGCTCATCCCCGGATTCGATTTTCTCCGCTTCGTGTCTCAAATTCGCCTCCCAGTGGGAAGATGCCTTTGTTTCCGAGACGGCGAAACGGCTCTGAATCTCGGGCCGCGTATACGGCTGGCGATAGACTTTGAGCCGGTTCAGCCCGACGAACGAAAGAGAAAGCGCCAGTCCGAACAGCAAGAACCCCGTTGTCGGGGAGGCGACCGACATGAACACAGCTATCGTGCCAAAACAGGTTGCAACGGCATAGAGCAGGAGCACAGCCTGGCGCTGCGGCCACCGCCGGACCATGCGATGGTGGATGTGATCGTTGTCTGGAGCGAAGAGGGCCCGCCCGCTGAGCAGCCTGCGAATGATCGCAAATCCGGCGTCGAGCAGCGGCAACCCCATCACGGCCACCAGCGTCAGAAACGACAGCAGGGGATCCAGGTGCGCCTGCCCTTCCAGCGAATAGGCGGCGAGCATGAAGCCGAGAAAGAGGCTGCCCGAGTCCCCCATGAAAATGCGGGCCGGGTTGAAGTTGTAGAAAAGGAAACCGGCCAGCCCCCCGACCATGACCAGCGCCGGCAGCACAATGGCGGGTCCACCATGGAAGCTGAAGATCAATCCCAGGTAGGCGAAGGCAATGATCGAGACGCCGGCCGCCAGCCCGTCGAGCCCGTCGATCAGGTTGATGGCATTCATCACCCCCACGAACCAGAGCAACGTCAGGGGGATGGAGAGGAGCATGTGTTGCGCCGGATCGTCCCCCATGAAAGGCAGGCCCGAGACATCGATGCGGTAGCCTCCGCAGATCAGGGCATAGGCCACCAGGACCTGCACGGCGAACTTATGCCGGAAGCTCAACCCGCGAATGTCATCGATGATGCCGGTAACGAGCATCACGAGCGCCCCGCCCCACAGGAGGGGAGACACCGGCTCCCATCGGAAGGAAAGGTAATCTTCGGAGAAATAGAGCAGCGCTATGCCGACCACATACCCGAAGGCGATCCCAACCCCCCCCAGCGACGGGACGGGGCGAGCGTGCAGTTTCCGCTCTCCGTCGGGCACATCTACCCACCCCTTGCGGATCGCCAGCCAGCGAACGACCAGCGTAAGAAGCAGCGTCGCTCCGAGCACCAGCGCGAAGATCCCCAGCAGAAAGAGGTACTCCATAGGCAGGACTGTTTCGACCGCCCCAGGTCATCACACGGATCGAGAACAACACGAGGAGAGAACGTCTGAAAAGGCGAGGATCCGGATACAACCTGAGATGTTTTGGGAAGCAGGTGTTGAGACGACGGTGCTCCGTGACCGCTCCCTTCCGGCCCGAAGGAAGAGAACTATGCCACTTTGCTCTGCCCGCCCCTCAGGGCAATCCCCGGGACGGCTAACGTTTGTTCATTTGGATCAAGGAATAATGGAAAACAGTACTTTCATACACTCGGACCAGGACGGGGACCCAGCCCTATGATTTTGAAAAAGCGAAACATATGAACAAAGAAAAGGACATAACCAAATTCAGGACGACACACAACAGGTATGTTCTTTACAGATACGTTTCGAACCCTTCGCCGGCAGGTGAAAGGACTGTACCTCTGCTTTCCATACACTGCCCGCGACGACGGGGATAGTGTACTACACGGCGAACGGAAAATAAAGCGGCCTGCAGCGATACGGCCAAATGTTACAATCTCGCTGCCGCCCGGACGAACCCGGGGCAAAGGAAAAGAGAAGGGCCCTTCCCGCCGGCCGGTTTCGGGAAGAGCCCTCCGCGCGTTCGTATGGTGCCCGTCCGGCCGGAGTTGCAACACGCTCCCCGGCCGGCCATGGCGGTTTACCGGACAAGCAGGGCGGTGCGGGTCACCTCGAAACTTTCCCCCCGTGCCCGGATCAGGTACAACCCGCTGCCCAGGCCGGTGCCCGAAAGCACCAGTTCCTGCCGTCGTCCCGGCGTGAGTTCACCGGCATAGAGCGTCTGCACGCGCCGGCCGAGGGCATCATAGACGGCCACCTCGACCCGTTCCCGGCGTGCCACTTCCAGGTCCAGGCGCGTCTCCGGGTTGAACGGGTTCGGATAGGCCGCACTCAGAAGGTACCCGTCCGGCAACCCGACCGACACGCTCACCTCGGCCGAATAGGCAAAGCTGCCGTCGAAGTCGACCTGCCGGAGGCGGAAACGATGCGTACCCGCCGGCAGGGCCTCGACGCGGTGCCGGTAGGTTCGGGCCTCGTTCGTGGAGCCGTGCCCTTCCACGAAGGCCAGCGGCGTGAAGGCCGTGTCCCGGGCCGCCGCGTGCTCAACCCAGAAGCCGGCGTTGTTCGTCTCGGAAAGCGTGCGCCAGACGAGCACGGCATCCCGGCCGTCGGCCAGGGCATCGAACTGCGCCAGTTCCACCGGGAGCGCGGCTCCGGTGCTGATGCTCTCCATGACCTCGATCTCGCTGGTGGTGTAGACGCCGTCCCCGGACGCATACGTCACCACCACATCATCCACGCTTTCATCAACCGAAGGACGATACACGCTGTACGCGATGGATGCACCTTCCGGCAAGCCCGGATCACCCGTAAGCGGGTTCTCGCCCCATACGGTGATGCTGGCAGCCTCCCCTTTCTTGAAGGTGACCTGCCCGACACAGAGGGCCCCGTAACGCGCAGTGATGACATCACCGGTCTGCAAATCCGTGGTCACGCTGGCGGGCACAACCACCAGCGCACTCTTTCCGGTCTTACAGGCACAACCGGCCTCCGTACCGCATTCATTGGTCTGTGCTATCAGCGGATTGGCGAGAACAAACGCGAAAAGGAAAAGCACTACTCCTTTCATGACACCTGCCGATCTTGATCCCCCTCACCGACTGCACTGGAACCCTCCAGGATAGCGGCGAAGTGTTGTTTGTTTTCACGTTAGCCTTGCGGCGTTCGCTTACGGGATCAGTATCGGCATGGCTGAAGAGTCGATTAAACCATAACCTTCTCTTTTTTATGGCAAAAGCATGACACCCGGAATCATCGTTTTAACCCATATTTAACACAGCAAAAAAGGGGAGCCTCACCGGACGTGAGGTTCCCCTTTCTCGAACGCGAAGACGGTCTATCCGACGATGCGCCGCGTGACGGGCATCGCCACTGGACGCGTGACGCGTCCACCTTACGGACTCAAGGGATAGGTCAACACGGCCACCCCGGAAACATACATGCGGTATCCCTGTCCCGGTTTCATGGTGCCGATGTCGTTGATCCCGAACTCGGGGTAATAGATGCGCCCGAGGTTGTCGATCACGACCACGAGCTTGTCTGCGATCGAGGCCAGGGCCGTTTCCAAAGGCATCTCTTGTGCGGGCAGGAAAGGCACGAGGTTCCACCCGGTCGTCAGGTTGATCGGCATGGCGACCGGGGAGATCGGCGTCCCCTCGACCGTCAGCGTGGCCGCCGCCCGGGTGTTGACCTCATAGGCCTCAAGCAGATTCCACGTTCCGATGTCGTTGATGCCGAACTCGGGATAGTAGACCTTTCCCGTGTTGTTCTGCACCAGGACGAGCTGGTCCCCCAGACCGGCCAGCAGCGTCTCAACGGCGAGGTTGGTGGGCGACACATTGAGCGAGACGGTGTTCCAGCCTGCCGCGAGCGTAAGGGTCTGGGTCGTGGTCTCGCCTCCCTCGACGTCATCCGGCTCGGTGGTCGTGATGGTGTACTGCAGCGACTTGTTCGTCGGCATCGAGATCGCCGTGCCAGGGTTGCCGTGCAGGTCGAAATGCACGGTACGGACACTGGTCTTGGTCTGGTACGGATCGTAATAGATCTGTGTGGAAAGCCGCACTCGCTGGGCTCCCTCGGGAAAACCGACATAAACGTACTGTGGTCCCTCTCCCAGAAGAAAGTCCCGCCCCAAACGGAGTTTGGTGGTCGTTACGATTTCAGGGATACCATCGCCATTCTGATCTTCCGGCATGGGCTTCCAGGAAGAACCATTCCAATATTCTATGGTAGTATCATTTAGATACATTTGCGGTTTATCTCCTGGGGTAGAGCTTGTCATTCGCAAGAATACGGGAATAGAAGCCCACAGCTCAGTGATCATGTCCGTAGCATCTGAGATAATGGTATGCGTTACACGAGCACCGTTGGAAAGAGCCTCTATCTTGTTCTCAATGATCACTTGCCCCTCAAGCTCGTAACCTGTCTCCTCACCGGATTTCTTCGAAGTTACATCCACACTTGGATCGTTGAAAAAATTCTTCACAGTCACGCTAGGCGGAAAACGATTTAAGTCAAATACTGCGGTTCGTTGGAGATGCTGCCCTCGTAAGTGCAAAGTACTAAATCCCTTGCCAAACTCATCTTTTCCCCAGACATGGTGACCCGCTTTATAATCAAGGTTATCCCAGCACCCGGAGTCTTCAGTATTGCCATCACATCCCCCTTTACCATGACGATTGATAAGAATGACGCCAGTCGTTTCTGTCCAAAAGGTTTCGATTTTTCCTCCATACCATCCACCATAACCACCCTGGCGAGATTGAGCCTCCACAAAAAAACCCCAATCACGCACCCCATCGGTGTTCTTGTAGGCCCAGTACTCGTAGCCCGTTGGTGGGCCACCAAATACCTTGCTATAATAATAGCCAGAACGAGCAATTGGAGGGTAGCTATTATTCGTACCTTCAAGCGCTTTCAAACGCGAATACCATCCTTTTGCGGGGACATATTCGGTTTCCTTTACCCATGGCGACCACCCATTCCATTCTCTTGGAGTACCCACATAAACTGCCTGCATCTCAGATGTACGCTCAACTAAATACTCCGCAATATCCCTGATCATATTAATTCTTGATGGCAGCAAGGGATTGTGCTCATTTCTATAAACTCCTTCATACGCCAATTCGTTAGGGAAAAGATCAGCTATAACTTTGTATTTGACCCCTGATGCCTGACCCAAGGGCACACCTGCACCCGTACGCCCTACATATCCGGCTCCACCGTGATACTTATAAGCTGTTCTTGGTCCCTTATTGTTTTGCCAGATTCCTGGTTCGTAAAACATCTGATAGAGGCGAAATTCTTCCATTCGACGGATAACTTCAACCATAAACTGCCACTCTGATGGTATCGCACCTGTATTCCGATCTAGGACTGCAGCCACGGCTCCTGTCAAATGATAAAGAGATTCTCCACCATAGAAAATGTCAGGCTGATCCCCCTCCATAATGTATCCTGTTGGGCTAAAGACTCCTCCTCTTGGCTCTGTGCCATCCAAAGGAAACACTTTATGCTTTGTCTCCAATTCTCCATCTGGGTAACCAAAAAGCCAGCGTTTGACGGCCTGCACTGCTTTAGCCTTAAGTTCTGGATTATTTGTGGCCATGTAAAATTCTGCTGCACCGTGAATGAAGAACATATCCATGTTGGTATTCACAGCTCGCGGCGCCATATCACTAGTAAGTGCGTGATCAAGGAAATAACCCATACCTTCCTCAAAGGCATCACGCACATTCTGCGGCATAACTTCTCCGGCCCAGCGATAAGCTTCAGCCCAGCTAAGGAAAGCTTTCCCAAACATGTCTCCCCAAGCAGCATAATTATTACTCAAAAGATCTTGGTGATACATTATCATGTCCACGATAGCTACTATCATAGCGCGGCGTCCCATGGCTGGATCTTTGTAGTATGGGTTACCTTGACCTCCTCCAGATAGAGGAATATCCAAATTATAAATCTGAGCTGGCTCATTAGCCCAACTACGAGCAGGATTGCCACCATATTCGCTTCCAGGCTCATGCCATATGCGCACTACACCTGTAGCTTCAATACCTTTGCCATTACCTGCATCCAACACATACCACTCTGGTTCTCCACGAACGACACGACTTGTTGTCAAGTTTCCTGTTGCAATCCAAAGATCAGCAAGTTCATCATCGGTTAGAATATCCGGATCAAAAGTAAAAGATTTACCCATATCTAAAGCCACATCTTCTACAGCAATAGTTTCAAGCCAATCGTATAAGGTAACTTGATATGAATATGTTTGAGGCAGGAGAGCATCCCGATTAAACCCAGGGTCACCAATATTGAATGCTAATGCCATGTTCACATAATAGTCTAATGGCTCTAGCTTATCGTACTCATCGTAAATTATAACCTCAGAAATAAGACCCGTAAAATTATTACCACCTACTTCAACATCATCCCCCTCCCTTTCTAAGGCACAATCAGCATCATCAGTCCAAGTCTTGGTTTTCATGAGTGTATTACTTTGCCAAAACTCCACCGTATTCAATCCATTTCGCATTACGATGGGAAGAAAGGCTGCCTCCGAAAAAGGAGTAGGACCTATATCTGGTTTACATTTATTAGTATTGACATAACTTTGAACTCCTCTGTAAGCCAAACCTTCATGAGCCCTAAGCCGGGAGGAAACCTGTATCATCGTCGGCTCACGCGATGTATCGCCCGTTCTCTGAACGAGTGCAGCCAACATATAGTCTGTAGTAGAGATCGGTTTTTGCAGATCTTGTACACTAAGCTTTGTGTCTACTAGTCCTCTAGGGTTGTCACTCGCCCGAAGAAAGAGAATAGTAGGATCATCTGTGTCAGACTTGATCATAACGCCATTTTCCACAACAATCGGCTGTGCACCAGGATCAGACTGACTGACATGCGCTCCATTACCACTCTGGTCGTACCATTTCACCACATATCCGTCTCCAGCTCCTACAAACGCAAGAAGGGCTGCTTCGTCAATGAGCCCATCAGCACCAAAGCCGATGTCCTGCTCGGCGTTGTCGCTCGAGCGACGCACCCGGATGACCGGGCCGTCATACGAGCTGGAGAGCTTGCGCAGGCTGTAGGCAGCGTAGGCGTCGGGATAGTCGTCAAGCAAGTAGGACTGGGCTGCGGCGGGAGACATACCGCAAACCAGCAGCAGGAGACACCCCACCACATACCCCGCCAACATACCCTGCCGCCGGGTGGAAAATTTTTTCCGCACCGTTTCCATCGAGGATGACGTGTTGTTGCCTGCCATAATGTCGATCCAGCACATTCCCATGGTCACAAACTACGGTAAAGACGGTTTTTGGGCCGTGTTCCAAGGTGGGTTAAGACCTGCGGCTAACATCGTCCCCCCGCTCGAGCAGCTTTAATACCATAGCCGGGAAAATGGGGTGGGAATCTTTCCCGACCTTCGGCGTCACCGGGGCCGGAGAGGCGCCACATGCCCCGCGTCATGTCAAAGAAAAGGGCGAAGCGGTACCTACCGCCTCGCCCTCAACAGGGGCAGATGTATAGTATAAAGCAAGACTGTCCCGCAGAGGTCACACAGCTATGGCGAGTTTGTAACGACTTCTGAACCTTCGAGCACCCCGGCCAGGACCTCCACGATGCGCCGGGCGGCCTGGCCGTCCCAGAGCGGCGGAATCCGCCCCGTTTCGTACACGCCGGCCCGCAACGCCGTCACGCACCGGGCAATGCGATCGGAGTCGAGCGGCATCAGGGCGTTGGTCCCCAGCTCGATCGTGACGGGACGCTCGGTGTTCTCGCGGAGCGTCAGGCAGGGAACCTGCAGGTACGTCGTCTCCTCCTGGATGCCGCCCGAGTCGGTCACGACCACGGCGGCGTGCTCCATCAGACGGAGAAATTCCAGGTAGCCCAGCGGATCGAGCAGGTGCAGGCGAGGGACGGCGGCCAGCCGGCCAGCCAGATCAAAGTCGGCGAAGCGGTTGCGCGTGCGCGGGTGGATGGGGAAGACGACGGGCAACTGTTCGGTGAGGGCTTCGAGCGTTTCGAGCAGCTTCTGCAGCCCTTCTTCCCGGTCCACGTTGGAGGGGCGGTGCATCGTCATGAGCACGTAGCCGCCGGGCTTGAGGCCAAGGTCCTCCAGGATGGTCGTCCGGGCGGCCTTCTCGCGGAACTGCACCAGCGCGTCGATCATCACGTTGCCGACGAAGAAGATCTTCTCCTCCGGCACGCCCTCGGCACGGAGGTTGTCCAGCCCGCTCTGTTCGGTGACAAAGAGGAAGTCCGAGACGGCGTCGGTGGCGATGCGGTTGATCTCCTCGGGCATCGTGCGGTCGCCGCTGCGCAGGCCGGCCTCGACGTGCGCCACGGGCACATGGCACTTCGCCGCCACCAGGCTGCACGCCAGGGTCGAGTTGACGTCGCCGACGACCACCACCAGATCGGGCCGCTCGTCGAGGACGATCCGCTCGAAGGCCACCATCACGCGGGCGGTCTGCTCGGCGTGCGTGCCGCTGCCGACGCCCAGGTAGACGTGCGGCTCGGGCATCTCGAGCTGGCGGAAGAAGATGTCGCTCATCCGGGCGTCGTAGTGCTGGCCCGTGTGGACGATGCGCGAGGCAAACGCCGGGTGTGCCTCGAAGGCCCGGTGCAGCGGCGCCACCTTCATGAAGTTCGGCCGCGCCCCGACCACGTTCAGCACTTTGATTTTGTCCCTGACTCCTTCGAAAATGCTCATGCTTGTCTCGTTTCTTTCGTCTGATTTCGTACCATTTTTCGAGGAATACGCGCAATGAGCCCGGTGCTGGTCCAGCCGGGTCTTCATACCGCCTCGGCTTCGGCGGGTGCCCGCAACTCCGGTGCGGGTGCCGTGCCCGCGATGCGGGCGAGCAGGTCCGCATAACACCGCGCCAGCTTTTTCCGGTCGAAGTGCGCGTGCACGAACGCGTGGCCGCGCTCGCCCATCTGCGCGTGCAGCACCGGGTCGTTGCGCAGCCGGAGCACCGCCTCGACGAGCTCGCCGGCCTCCTCGGGCGTGATCGGGATGCCCGCACCCGCGGCCTCGATGATCGCCCTGGTCTCCCCTTCCACCCCCAGCACGATCGGCGTCCGCGTGACCATCGCCTCGAAGATCTTCGACGGGATGACCGTCTTGAACAGGTCCGACCGCCTCAGGTGCACGACGCTCACGTCGGTCAGCGCCATCAGGTAGCGCACGTCCTCCTTGGGCACCTTGTCCACCAGGCGGACGTTGGGCAGGTTGAGCTCGGCCTGCCGGGCTTCCAGGCGGGCCCGCTCGGCGCCGGTACCGACGACCATGAACACGACGTCCGGATCGGTGCACCGCTGCGCCGCCTCTAGCATCACGTCGGCGCGGTGCGCCATCCCGATGGTCCCGATGTAGGCGGCGACGAACTTGCCCTCGACGTCGAGGCGCTTCCGCCAGGCCGCCAGGCGCTCGGGGTCGAGCGGCTGTCCCCAGGCGTCGAGGTCCGCCCCGTTCTTGACGACCGTGATCTTCTCGCGCGGGATCCCCCGGTTCGTGATGAACGCCTTGAAGGCATCCGTGACGACGACGATGTGGGCGGCGCGCTCGTAGAGGAACTGCTCGACGCGCTCGAAGAAGCGGATGACGGCGTTCCGGCGCACCGCCCCGACGGCCACGACCGACTCCGGCCACAGGTCGCGCACCTCGAAAACGAACGGCACCCGCAGCTTCTTTCCGACCAGATACCCGGCGATCCCGGCGAAAAACTGCGGCGACGTGGCCACGACCACGTCCGGCCGCTGCTGCAGGCGCCGCACGTGCCAGCGGGCCGAGAGCATGAAGGAGATGTAGCTGAGCGTGCGTTTGAGCACGCCTTCGTTCGCCGTGACGTACATCGGCACGCGGGTGACCCGGATGCCGTCGACCACCTCCGTGGCAAAGCGGTTGGCGTACCCGCGGTACACGCGTCCTTCGGGGAAGTGCGGGGCGCTCGTGAGCACCTCCACCTCGTGCCCGTCGGCCACCCACTGCTTCGCGTGCTCATAGAGGCGGGTCGCCGGCGCGTTGACCTCGGGCGGAAAGTTGTTGCTGATAAAGAGAATGCGCATCGTTTCAGGCAGATCGTTCCGTCTCACTTTCCCTACTCATCTTCTCATTGCGAGACGGAACGCGGGCTGACGCTCAGGTTCGCAAACGGAAATCAGGTGTATGCACGCCCTGAACAAGCGCCGTGCCGATCACCGCGCCCTATTCGGATAGACGTTCCAGTGAAAAACCTCCCTCGCATGGTGCCGGTGGATAACGCATCACGATCTGTGTGCAGGGATGAGCCTCTCCGAAATCAGGAAACCACTCGGCCGTTACCAGTTCGACTTCGGCGTCCGTCTCCAGGCAAACATCCACGTCCTCTCGTCGAATCAGCCACGTGTCCGCCTGCTGCTCCACGCGACAGCCTGGATGCAACAAGAGCCGGGCTTCCACGTCTTGCCCGGCTCCTCCATGTATCTGGTCCCTCACCACGATTTTTTGCGGAGACACTTCATACCTTCGCCGGTGCACCGGCCGCCCGAGAAGGTATCTGTAGCCGTCATGCTCGCCGACAAGAATGAATCCTCCATTCCGTTCTTCATACTTGATACAGCGCACACGTGCCAGACGACCTACTCTGAATGCTCCCCAGAATTCACACTGATCCTTACCATCTATGGTAACCGTATTGTGTGCTTTCGTACTTCTGGAATAATGCCTCCGTTCTCCGGGATTGTACTCATAGACCCCTGTATCCACGATTATGCGCTTACCGCCGATCGTCCACTCGAAAGAAAGAATGTCTCCATGACCATGTGCAGGCAATTCTTCAGGAGCAATGATGCCGCAATCAACCAACACAAAATTCCCATCCCGAAAACCATAGTATCCGGCTTCTTTCAGTGCGAAGGAACGACGTGGCGTCTTCCCTCGCCCGCCCAAATTCTGCCATACACGAAGACTTTCGTCCGGTGCAAAGGCCATGTTCAAACCACCGTCATTGAAAAGGCTGACTTTGCCGTCCGGATGGGTCAAATCTACCAGCACCTGTGCCATCTGATCCAGAACAGAACCCAGATGCTTCTTGAGTTCGCCCTCCTTCAATACGTAGTAACATTCGATCAGGTCGGCAAATACTTGTGCGTGATATGCCGGGGAACGTTCATAGTGCATTCCATCCGGCAGTATCTGCCGTGCCACTTCGCTTCGCAAAAGTTCTGCGCCCTTTTCATACCATTTGTCAGCTTCCCGAAGATTCCAGAATCTGCCGGCCCATAACAGGGCCTTGATATTCTTGATGAGATGATTGCCTCCGATATCTAATTCAATGTTTTCATAGAGGAAACGCTGTTGCACATACAGCGAGATAAGCATACGCTTCCTGAAACTCTCCGGCCACCGTGTCCACCTCACGGCGTATTGCTGCATCCATACGACACAGCGGATGGAAAGCGCATAGCTGTTCCAGTTGTCGAGCCAGTATTTCTCCTGATACGGCAGCACCCGTTCGATCCAGTCGTCAATGACCGCCCTGCAGGTTTCATCCGACAGCGCTTCGAGGAACTCCATGTAGTGAAGGTTCAAAAGCCATAGACGGGTGCCGTATTGAAGCTCTTTCGGACGCCAGTCGAAGGGCAACTGGAACGTACGCGATTCGTTCAGGAACGTCAGAACGACACGATCTGCTTCTTCTCGCGCGAGTTGGGTCCGCGGTGCAAACAGAGGACGCGGCAGAGGTTCCCGAAGGATCAGTTCAGGAACCGGGGCTTCCAGCAACCGCCGCCGGTATCGTTCCGCGTGGCGAACCCGCCAGTGACGGCGAAGCATCAGGTGCAGACGTGCCCAGAGTTGTTCCGGGCGATGATGCCACACCGTGCGCCAGAAACGCATCCACTCGTCAGGCGACTTCACGCTGTGCTCGTGTTTGACGTCGAGAGGTACTGCCCCTGCGCGAGGCGGCGTGCCAGCAGTTCCTTGATGGCAGGGGCCATCACGAAGCACTGCCGGTGCTGCTCGGCGTGCTGAAGGGGTGGCGGCAACGAGGCCGGGGGATGGAGAACCGTTTCCAGCAGGGCACGCACGCCCATGGCCACACACCGGCGACGTAAGGTCTCGATCGTATCCCCGGGGCGAACCGGCA
This sequence comes from Rhodocaloribacter litoris, assembly GCF_011682235.2. NCBI lineage: Bacteria > Pseudomonadati > Rhodothermota > Rhodothermia > Rhodothermales > Rhodothermaceae > Rhodocaloribacter > Rhodocaloribacter litoris. The sequence continues at coordinate 1,009,333 of NZ_CP076718.1, forward strand.
CCGGATGAGTGGAGATCACCCCCCCCGTATCGATCCCGCGGTTGATGAGATGAATCGTGACCGTGGGGGCATATCCCAGAAGCAGTGACCATTCACAGGCATTCATGCCACGAATTTCCGGCAGCGGACCGGAATGCGCATTCAGAATACGGCCTCTGGCTGCATCGATGATCGCCTCACGGAGGATACCCCCACCGCCGTATACCACCCAGTCCGGTTGCTTCTCGCGCACGAGTTCGACGGCCTCTGACTCATTGATCGAGGAGACCATCCGATACGTCACATTCGTCTTGCGCGCCCAGGCACGCAGCGAACCGGCCCGGAGGCCCCACTCCTCCATCAACTCGGCGAGGTCATCGGTTCCTTCTTCGGCCACTTCGGTATCCGCTCCCAGCAGACGAGGGATGGCAGTGCGAACAAAGCTTCCTCCTCGCTGCCGGATCAGTCCTCTCAGTCTCTTCCAGTTATACGGGCTGACAACGATGAGTCCTTCGATACGACATCCTCGCTGCTGCAACGCCTGGGCCAGAATCGATACGTGCGGGGCGCGATCAAATCCCGCCGTCAGTATTACACGCGGTTCGTCCTTCATGCTTCTCGTTCGAGGCGTTCCATGAGCAGCATCAGGGCATCGGCGTGGAATTTGGCAGCCCAGTTGGGATAGCGTAGGGCCATGTAGCGCCCCCACACCGGCCGGGAACCGGCGATGCCCCCACGTATCCCGCCATGCGGGTGACGCAACGACTGCGTCGAACAGACGTAATCGACCAACTTGCAGGCCGCATTAACCAGACGAAGGTCTTCCGATCGCGCCTCGTATTTGAGCAGGCAGATGGCCGTCTGCACGTTCCCCGTCAGGCAGGAGAAACGGTCATCTTTCCTCCAGGCCTCGTCGTAGGCCCCGGCAAGCCTGCCCCGGTACAGTTCGGCCTGCCGGTAGAGACGCTCCAGCGCCGTTTCGGTCGGTGCACCGTACGTTTTCCAGTCATCGAGCAGGCGAGCACTTTCCAGCAACCCCCGCAGGGTATACGCAATCGTGTGCGTGAACGCCGGCCGCTCCGGATCAAAGCCCCAGCCCTGAATCACTCCGTTGGCCCGGCGTCGCGACAGAATACGATCCAGGACACGCACCGCCGCCGCGTGAACCGGCTCGTCGCCGGATCGCTTCCACACCTCCAGCATCGGCCAGGCGACCCTCGTGTAATAGGAGGGATTGAAACCGTCCCGGTAGTTTCCCTGCTCCCATTCCCCTTCACCATTCACACCCTGCGCCAGCCAGCGCGCGCCCGCTCTGGCCGCATCGAGCCAGACGGCATCCTCCGTTTCGTCGAACAATGCGCAGAGTCCCAGCAAAATCTGTCCTGTGTTGAAGATACTGGGATTCGGCCGCGCGGGCGGATGGGTTCCCCCGTGCCAGTACCCTCCTTCATCCTGAATACCGAGCAGCCAGTTGCCCAGCCCCATGGCACGCTCACGCGCCTCCGAGGCACCCGTCACGCGCGCATAGTGCAGCAGGGTTGGAATGATGTAGCCGGTAGTTTCCGGATACGGCGGCGCCCACCGCCCCCAGACTCCGAAATAGGCACAGGAACCGCCCTTGCCATGGTCGATTGATCGATAGAGCCACGCTACCGTGGCGTCGAGGTGCGTTTTATAACGCTTCAAAGCAGGCCATTGCGCTGTGTCTGCTTCCTGCCTGCCATGTGCTTCTACTACCGCGCTCGCGTGCATACCAGAGCCGTTCAATTCTCGAATATTTTCTCCATTCGATACGGCGTCAGCTCGACGGGCTGCCCGGAGGCCAGCGACTGCCGGGCCGCAAAGACGGCCTGCATCCCGTTGACCAGTTCGTCGAACGGGATCGGCGCGGCGCCCTGCGTGCGGAAGGCTGCGACCGTCTCGGCCAGTTGGCGGGCCTGGCCCTTGTCCTGGTTCATCGCCTTCTCCCGCTTCGTCGCACCGCCGCGGGTGATCTCCAGCCGCCGGAAGTCGTCGAGGACGGCCACCGTGCCGCCGCCGTAGACCTCCAGCCGCTCCTTCGGCGCGGCCTTGTCGCCCACGGTGCTGTAGGCCAGCGTCCCCACCGAGCCGCCGTCGAACGTGAGAGTGATGACCACGTTGTCGTGGTCGGCCAGGTCGGCGCGGTGGAGGGCCAGCGCCTGCGCGTAGACCCGCACGGGCCGCTCGCCGGAGAGGTACTGCATCAGGTCGATGAAGTGGCACATCTCCCCGACGAGCATCCCCCCGCCCTCGTCCGGCTCGTGGAGCCACGTGGAGGTAGGAATGGCCCCGCTGTTGACCCGGTAGATCATCTGCTTCGCCCCCGCCGGCAGGGCCTCCCGCATCGCCGCCACCATCGGCGCGAAGCGGCGGTTGAGGCCCACCATCAGCCCGACGGGCCGCTTCGCCAGCGCCGCCTCGTAGGCTGCCTTCACCGCCTCGAGCTGTTCCTCCGAGACCACCATCGGCTTCTCGACGAAGACGTGCTTGCCCGCTTCGAGCGCCCGCACGGTGAAGTCGGCGTGGGTGCTGTGGCGCGTGGCGATGAAGACCGCGTCCACATCCGGATCGTCAAGGACGGCCTGCAGGTCGGTGGTGCAGTACGCGAAGCCGAACTTGTCCGCCTTTTGCCTGGCATTGAGGCCGGTGGCCGTGACCAGCCCGGCGAGCGCAACCCGGTCATCCTTCTGCAGGTGCGGCAGCAGGTGGAGCGCCGCGTAGTTGCCGGCTCCCACGAACCCGACGCCGAGGCGATCCTTCGCCGTGTGCGCCGAGGCCGGCTTCACCCGCACCACGGGCACCTGCGGGCGGTCGACGTCGTACGTGAGCACGATCCCCACGTACGGCTCCTTCCCCTCGCTGATCAGTTCGTAAGCCTCCAGCGCCCGGTCGATGGGGAAGCGATGGGTGGTGAGGGGCTTCACGTCGAGGTAGCCGCGGACCATCAGGTCGAGGACGGCCTCCATGTTGCGCTGCTCGGTCCACCGGACGTAGTCGTACGGGTAGTCGATCCCGCCCTCCTCGTACGAGGGGTCGTACCGCCCCGGCCCGTACGACATCGAGATCTTGACCTCGAGTTCCTTCTTGTAGTAAACGTCGCGCGGGATGTTCATCCCGACCGCCCCGACCGCGATGACCTGCCCCTTCCGACGGGTGATCTCGCCGGCCAGCTCGATGGGGCCGTTGCTCTTCGTGGCCGCCGTGATGAGCGTGTAATCGGCACCCCGCCCCCGCGTGAACCGCTCAACGGCGGCCACCGGATCCTCCTGCGAGGACACGACCCCGGTGTCCATGCCCAGCTCGAGGCCGAGGGCCACCTTCTTCGGATCGAGGTCGAGGCCGAGGACGCGGCAGCCGCCTGCGCGCAGGAGCTGCACCGTGATCAGGCCGATGAGCCCCAGCCCCACGACCACCACGTTGTCCCCCAGTTCGGGGCGGGCCAGGCGCACCCCCTGCAGGGCGATGCTCGCCACGGTGGTGTACGACGCCTCCTCGAACGAGACGCCATCCGGGATGAGGGCCACCAGGTTCTTCGGCACCACGTTGATCTCGGCGTGGTTGGCGTACCCGGCCCCGGCGATGGCCACCCGGTCGCCCGCCTTGAAGCCCGTCACCTCGCGCCCCACCGCCTCCACGATACCGGCGGCGCTGTAGCCCAGCGGCATGGGCTTCTCCATCTTCGACATCACGTTGCGGAAGGTGTTCAGGAGGCCCTCCTTTTTCACCTTCTGCAGCACCTGCCGCACGAGGTCCGGCCGCGCCTGCGCCTTGCCGACCAGGCTCTTCTGCGCCAGGTCGATGAGCATCTTCTCCGTCCCGGCGCTGATGAGCGAAGCCGCCGTGCGCACCCGCACCCCGCCGGCCCAGTCCGCCGGAGGCGGCACCGTCTCCAGCCGCGTCTCTCCCGATTTTATGTTCTGAAGGATCTGGTACATGTAGTATTTTCTCTGTGATGGTATCCCCCCAGGGACGGCACGCCGGCGGAGCGAAAAGGACGGAATCCCATGATGCTTTTCAGTTACGGTCGGCAAACCGACACAATCGATCGGCCGCCTGCACCAGGTTCTCCAAGTCCGCCCCGCCGCCCCAAACACCCGAACCACCCTACCCCGGGATACCGCCGAAAGGTTTCCGTAACGTCTTCAATACAGACTTGTCCCTGATCTCGTTCGAGCGACCCAAACGGGCCTATCGAGATACTAGGTCAATGTCATCCACAACAAGCATCTTCATCAGTTTTCTGTGGCGATTCTATCCACAGAAACGTCCTTTTCTAATGATTTCAACCCAAGTTCCAGAGCAATATTCTGCTTTAACAACTCCTGGTACAGTCTGTCTGCAACCAGAGCATGACCTTTTGCATTCGGATGCCAATCCCACGGCGCAACGATGATGGAAGAAACCTCTTCTCCTTTATAAACTCCTTCCAATTTTATAGTGACGAACCCTGCTTCGTGTGCGAGCTTCTCCAAGTAAGCAGCTTCCTCTGCTTCACCGGGCATTGCCTCCGGCATGGGCAACAGAATCCATACCGGCCTTGCGCCATAAGCACGTGCTGCAGTTGCAAGTTGTCCATATCCCCACCGAATCACTTCCTCTCCATAGGGACGCAACCGGCGCTGGATCTCAACTTCAGTCATCTCTCCATGTACTCCGGCCTGCTCTATGATCTGCCGAAGTCCCGGATAGGGAATTGGAAAGTTGTGACGTATAATCGAGTTCAGCTTTGTGAGTGTCCGCTCAATCTCACCCGGATGTAACACATAGAAGATCGCATCAGGGCGAAAAGACGTGACTTTCTGGTCGTGTACATAGACGATTGGCACAAGACTGTACGCCGTCACCGAAAAATTGAGGACTTCATACCGTTCGTAAACCCCTCCGGCGTGTTCTCGGTTCAGTCGTTCTTCCAGTATAGCTTCGAACACCTCTTCGTCTGCAACACCGGATCCCATGGCATGGGATGCTCCCAGGACAGCAATCCGGTACGTTTGTGGCGGCTTCGCTTGCTCATAATCCTTGTCCCGCATCCCCCACCGATTGGTACGCAGACGAGCCCGGTTGAATATGACATCTGATAGCGGAACGAGCTCTTTCACTGCCATGTCATTGGTCTGACGAGTAAAAAGGGGCTCCAGAGCCATACCCCATTCTTTGGGTTTCCAAGCGACTTTCCAAAGGGTTGAGGTGTATTTGTCCGTATTGAGTAACCCCTCGTAATAGCCACGTTCCATCAACGCTTCGTCGCGCTGGTTAAGACGTTCTTCGCTGAGCGAGGCCATCAGGGGTGCAATCTGCCCCGGCAACCAGCCTTGTTGCCGCAACTGGCTCATGCCCAGCAATCCCAAGGTACCTGCAAACGTCAGAACCATAGCCCAGCGAGACGATGGCTGCCCTCCCGCCAGCGACAGGATCCATCCCCGGCTGCCGAGATACTGGATCAACACCCCCAAGAATACGATTCCCAAAAGCCCTCCTCCTAACAGTATCCAACTCTGCAGATCGCCACGTATCCCTACTTTCAAAAGTGTGACGAACTCCCGGACGCTCGTGCTGCTCCAAAGAGTCCATAGAACCATGATAAAGACAAACATGCCTACCACTTGCACGGTGTATTGCAGGGCTCCCCGGAACGACCAAGCCTTCGTGCCTAGGGTACGTTTTCGTCCTCGACGGGCCTCGCGCAAGGCATTGATCACCACCAGCAGGCCCAGAATGCCCCAGAACAGGCCGTCGGTGGCGGTCACGGGAAACGCTCCCCGGAGCCAGAACCACTGGTAGGAGTGCAGCAGCCACGTCCCGAAGAAAACCACTACGGTTGCCAGCCCGATGCCCCAGAACATCCCCAGACGCCGCACCCGCATGAAGACAGGATAGTAGACCATCTTCATCATGAAGTCTTTCCAGTAGATGTTGATCCGGCGCCAGTAATCGGTAAACGACGAGGCCAGAAAGTAGAGATGATGCGTCTCCGGCAGATTGAAACCGAACAGGCACAGAATACCGATGATCAGATGAAACTGCCCCGAGATGCGCAGGTAGAGCAGATAGGTCGTCAACATATACTGTATGACCCCCCCTAGATTCACGACCTCTGCCGGAGCAAGCACCAGATGATGATAGATAAATCTATAGAGTAAAAGATGGGTCACCCCTCTAAAAACCCATAAGATTCCCTTCTGATAGATGTCTTGAGCACTCTGATCATAGTAAGTACGGCGAAAAGTCTGGTAGTCTATCACGGGGAATAATAAAAAAAACAGGTTTGGAAGCATAAAGAAATAAGCAAGACGCTCCCAGAGGGTAGCCGGCTGTTTCTCATGTCGGAGTTCGTAGAGATAGATCGCCAGCCGGAACATGAACATGGCCCCCAGCACCGGCAGTACCAGTGTAGGAAGGGCCGTCCACCGGGTCTGAATCCACTCGGCCCGTATAGAGGCAAGCCCGACTCCCACGACCAACAAGAGTCCCACTCGAACATAGAACGGAACCGGTAGATGACATAGACCGATCAGCCCAACACCAAGACCAATCAGCATGATGCCATGTACAAAACCAAAGTTCAAGACAATGGCAACGAGGGTGAGCAGCAGAAAGAAAGGCAAACGATAGATGCGGGGAAGCCAAGCATGCACAAGAAACCCCAATAAGATAAGTGGGGCTATACGTAATAAACCAGATGCTTCCTCAATACGATACTGCTGCATTACCAGCAGCACCAAGGCAAGCTGCAAGCTCAGAAGAACAAATGAACTCCTCTTGAGGTCGCCACCGAAATAACGAACTGGGGTTGTCCCCCCGTCGACACCCAGACCAGACTGCATCTTATTGATCATGGATTATGAAATGGTTCTCTGTTTGACATAAGCGGAATATCCAGGTACGAAAAACCAGGCGCATGCAACACGATCAACGAGGATGATGCCTTACAAATGCTCCAAGCACCCAAATAGTGAGTCTTCGAACTGACTGCCTCAAGTCCCTCCCCGAGTCAATGAGCCAAGTTCACCTCAGTCCTGCTTCCATTTCCGGTCGAGAGTTGCAGGCCGAAGGTATTACCATGATCCAGTAGTTCCTGGTACAACCGACCAGCCACCAAGCGATGTCCCAGCGTGTTGGGATGCGTATCCCAGGGCGCCAGGTGAATTCGGTCGCGGTCATAGGTGTCGTACATTCCTTCCAAGCTCAAGGTAATAAAACCTTCCTCACGGGCCAGGCGGGACAAGTACGCAAACTCACCGCTGCGAGTTGACCGACCCGCCAGCGGCAAAAAAACCCATACCGGTGCCCACCCTCCGGTCGCCCGCCTTGAAGCCCGTCACCTCGCGCCCCACTGCCTCCACGATGCCAGTGGCGCTGTAGCCCAGCGGCATGGGCTTCTCCATCTTCGACATCACGTTGCGGAAGGTGTTCGGGAGGCCATCCTTCTTCACCTTCTGCAGCACCTGCCGTACGAGGTCCGGCCGCGCCTGCACCTTGCCGACCAGGCTCTTCTGCACCAGGTCGATGAGCATCTTCTCCGTCCCGGCGCTGATGAGCGAAGCCGCCGTGCGCACCCGCACCCCGCCGGCCCAGTCCGCCGGCGGCGGCACCGTCTCCAGCCGCGTCTCACCCGATTTTATGTTTTGGAGGATTTGTTGCATATCTATTTCTTTTCATGAAGCACACCGATTTCTCCACCCAGTCTCACCATCGTTTCGCCACACACGTCATCAATCAATTTTCTCACCTCATCTTCAGAATAAACATCAAGAATATCCAATACATATTTTCGTCTATTTTCATGGACATTCGTTTCACACAAAGAAACACCCTGCAATCCAACAAAATCCCACACAACAGCTAAGTTGCCCTTGAGAACACTTTCCAAGTCCAACACAAGCAATTTATTTTTAGGCACATTTTCCAAAACAAATTGATTATGACTAACCCAATATTCTAAATAGGGACGCAACCCATCAATGCCATTTTTCACATGGAATGCATCACAATGAAACTTCCTTTGATACCACTCACTCCACCAATTATCTCTTTTTGTAGAAACACTCTTGTTTATCATTGACCGCAACCATTTCATAGGATCTCTTGTAGTCAAAATGAACTTGGATTCTTCAAACAGATCAAGCAACACAGGAGTGAGAGGGTATAAATAATGAGAAGATTCCATCTCCAAAGATAGAAACCTATCCCTTCCTATAAGCATCTTTTCTATAGTCTTACGATCAAATCTACCTTCTTCAAAGTCAGTTACCAACTTCAAAGTAGGCCGGGTAAGAGGCTCATGTGCTGCTCTGCACACCCTTGCAAAAAGAGCAGCCAGACTTTTCGTGCCACTACGTGGTGCACCAACACAGTACACTTGAAAATTTCTTTTTTTGACAGGACAAAATTTTCCTATCCTAAAAACAAATTCCATTATTCTAGAACTGAAAAGCATTCTATTTTTTGCAATCATATTTTCTTCAAACATTATCTAATCTATCGCACTTGTCTCCAGCCAATATTTTTCTTATGCAAAGCCCATCCATACTCATCTTTCTCAAAATAGCTCCCTCTTTTCAGAGTATCCCACAGATGCAATATAACATGACCTAGCGTAGCATATCGACGCCCACTATAATAAACAGGATCGGCAATTTCCTCACTCATGTTAGCGGAGTTAAGATGCATTTTATTAGCTTTAGCCCATCTTGCCAATTGGAAATGACGGTATTGATCTTCACCAAATAAAACTGACGTGTCTATTCCACCACTTTCTGCCAACACTCTTTTTCGAACAAACTGATTTGAACCTGACCAGCAGCTATATTTACTTGTTCGCTTCAACTTCAGAGCAAGAATATGAATTAACCGATAGCTCCAATGTGCATGCTCAATGACGGCACCGGTAGACACCCCCACCGTACGCGGATGGGCTTCTAAAAAGCGATAGGCCGTTTGAAACACCGTTCCAGGCCTCAGCAGATCCTCTTCCCTCTTGATGGGCGGCACCACGCGAACATCTCCGTCTGACATCCAGATGTATTCGGTATCAGGATGTGAGGCCGCCAGCCCGGCTGCCCGGGCAAACGGTGTCCCTTGCTCTTTACACAGCACATATCGAGCCCCACAGGCCTGAATAACATCTCGCGTGCGATCGGTGGAGTTGTTATCTACAACGATAAGCTCTGCCAGTCCCGGCGGACAATCGAGCAGCGTATACGAGAGAAGTGTCGGAATGAGTTCACGCTCTTCGTTGTACGCAACCAGCGCAATCGAAACGCGCGGAGATTCACTCCGGCCAAATTTTTCTTCGATCCGCGTCCGGATAGGTGCGCAGAATTGCCACAGTTCATTGTCTGTCAACGCATCGAGTGGGAATCCTCGGCCCTTCATGCGCTGCCTGACACCTTCAATACTCAGAAAGTATCGAAGGTAATCTTCGTACTGCCAGGTTCTCCAGTTTCCAGGGTCCGGTCGTTTCATGACAAAACGCCATTTGCATCGAAGGAGTAACCAAAATAGCTCAGATCCGAAGCGTATACATCAGCTATGATCTGAGCCGTCTCGTCATCGTAATACGTCCGGTAGTCTTTGCGCCGGTGCGAGCTGTTCTGATGGGGAAGTTGTCGTTCAACACCGATACGCCTGCACACCTCGGCGAAGTCCGCCTCGAACCGTTCGAAGCGCCCTACATAGTCGACCAGTTGTTTCCCCTCCAGATCCATAATCCATTCCGTCTGAGGCGCAAAATGCAGGGGCTTGGATATGTATCTAGGATTCCGATCGACAAAAACCAGTCGCACCCACGAACGAAAGTCAATATTGTCCTCTTCGAGAAAATCCTGACCCGTCTTTTTCAAATAGGCATAGTGGGATACGGCTTTATCCCAGGGATTGCGCACGAAAGTGAACGTAAACTTTGCACTCCAGACATCGAACCCCACTTCTCTTCGCTTCTGCAAAGCCGTTTTGTGCTCATAGAGACACCCCAGAGCCGTCTCGATACTCCGTCCGCCGGTTTTGGGGATATGAATGAACAGGTAGTTCTGGAAATAGCGCTCTCGCAGTCGCCAGTACACCCTAGTCCCTTTGAGGACGACCTTTCGCAGTCTCGGGTAAGCTCGAAGATTCATGGGGTCTTTCAGGTATAGCCTAGCTGTCAGAGATCACGCGTCTCATGCTTCATTTCCAACTCATACCACTTCGCCTTGGCGTGAAAACGCTGCACGCCTTTGAGGGTGCAGTAGATCAGCCCGGGACGACCGTCGAGAAAACCGAGACGAAAGACATAGTGATAAAAAAACGTGAGCAGCGGAAAACCGGGAAGGCGCACCAGGCGAGCCTTCAGCCAGCGCCGGCGCTCGGCCTGGGTGCCGAAGAAGCGGGGCGGGACTTCCCCACCATGCCCTTCGAAATACACCCGCGCCTCCCACTCCGAGTACTCGTTGTGCTTCTCGATGTACCGGTAGAGCGAGTTCCAGTTCTCGTGCCGGATCGGATTGCGGAGCCGGCCTACCCGGCCGTCGACCACCACGTGCTCGTGCACCTCGATGTCGGCCATGTGGGGCGTCTGCTCGCCGTCGATGCGCCGCTCGTAGTGTCCCCTGCCTTTGCGAAAGAGGAACAGCTTCCAGAGGTCGAATCCGCCGTGGCGGAGCTGGCGGCCGAGGAAGTGGAGCTGGAAGCGAAGCCAGTAGCCGTCGTGGTCGTCGCGCCGGATGGCCTCGGCGATCTCGGCCTTGATGGGGTCGAGCAGGATCTCGTCGGCGTCCAGGATCAGAATCCAGTCGTTGCGGAAGTCAAACGTCTCCAGCGCCCACTGCCGCTTCTTGGGCCAGCCGCCGTTGTAATGGAACTGCAGGACCGTGGCGCCGTGTGCCTCGGCGATCTCGACCGTCCCGTCGGTGCTCTGCGAGTCGACCACCACCACCTCGTCCGCCCAGCCGTCGAGTGCGGCCAGGCAGCGCGGCAGGTTCTGCGCCTCGTTGCGGACGGCGATCAGTACGGAGACCGGCACGGTCCCCCGCCGTTCAACCCGATGCGTATGCGTTTCCGTCACCGGCTCGGTCGTGTTCATGCCACCACCTCCTGTGGTTTCCTCTCGGACGCCACCAGATCACGAAAACATGCCATCAATGTGTCCACGTACTGCTGCCAGGAGAACGCCTGCGCCCGCCGGAGCGCCGCCTGCCGCATCCGCTCGCGCACGGCCGGCTCACAGAGCACTTGCCCGATCCGATCGGCACAGGCGGCGGCGTCGAACACCGGGAAGTACACCCCCGCCGCCTCGCACACCTCCACGTTCACCGGCATGTCGGACGCCACCACGGGCAGGCCGGACGCCATCGCCTCCACGAGCGAATGTCCGAACGACTCCGTAAACGACGGAAACACGTACACGTCGGCCCGCGCATAGAGGCTGCGGAGCGCCTCGTAGGGCACGTAGCCCAGTTCGCACCAGTCCTCCCGCACCCCCAGAGCTTCGGCCCTTCGTACCAGCGCATCGTACTCGGCCTTGTCGGTCGTCTTCTCTCGTGAGGTCGTGGTCACCAATTTCACCCGGTGCCCGGCCGTCTTCAGGTGGGGCAGCGCCTCGACGAGCACCTCGAAGCTTTTGTGGACGGCATACGTCGACACGTTGAGGAGGACCGTATAGCCTTCCGCCCGCCAGCGGTCAAGGCGCTCGAACCGTGCGTCTTCCGCCCGCCGCGCCGCGAAGGCCTCGTGGTCGAACCCGTAGTGGATCACCTCCGTCCGCCGGCCGCGCAGGTCGATCCAGTCCCCCACCATCTCCTGCATCGCCCGCGTGGGGAAGAGCGTAACGTCGGCCGCCCGGATCGAGGCCAGGCTCAGCCAGCGCCGGACCGTATTGCGCCGCAGGCTCCGCCCCAGTTCGCGGTACATCTGCTGAAATTCCGGGCTGAAATAGGCTGCATTGCGTACGAGGAGCACCTGCGGGCACGGGCTCCGGAACGTCCCGAAGCCGGTGGAGGAGAACAGCACGTCCGCCTGCAGGCGACGCACCATCCGCGGGATCTCCACCTGGTCGAAGTAATTCCGCGCCAGTCCTCCGGTATCGGCATGGGGGTAATCGACCAGCGTCACGTTGGGAAACGGTCCGAACGTCTCCACCTTCGGGCGCGACGCCGCCGGCAAGACGACCGTGAACCGGTTCTCCGGCGCCCGGGCCGGCAACTGCCGCACCACGTTGATCAGGTAGGTGAGCGCCCCGCCCATGTTGGCCGAGGCCGCGTTGATCAGCACATGCATACCGGATGTCCGTTCCGTACCCACACGCGCCTGAACTCCAGCAAGCAAACGCTTGAGCCTGTCATAAAAACATGCCTGTTACGAGATGATACGAAATCGGCCCGTTCGAAGGCCTCCAGCACGCGCCCCTGCCGGTGATCTCCGGAAAAAGTCCTGAAAATCTCCACACAATTATCAGACACCGGATCGTGCAGGCGACGCTTCCAGGACCGGTCCGCCGGCCCGCTTCGTTTCGCGCCGGAACTCGCTCCCGTACGCCCTCATCGTGCCGGCCGTCACGTAGGCCAGGCTCAGGACGAGCCAGACAAACAGCCCGTTCCCCCCGATGGCGAACAGGATGGCTTCCCCCATGTTCACCAGCAGGGCCGCCGTGACCATCCAGGCCAGCGGAAGGGTTCCCCGGATAAAGACCGGCCACAGCAACGTGGCGAGAAACAAGACCAGCAGCATCGCACCGGCCACCCCGGTTTCCTCCAGCACGGCGGCCGGCTGAAACCCTTTTTCCACACTGGCGCTGACGGGTACCCCGAACGGTCCATACTCCACCCGGGCACCGGCCGGATCGGAAGGCACACCGAGTCCGATGCCCGTCACGGGCGCCCTGCGGAAGTTGTCCATGGAACGTTCGATCAGGGCACCCCGGGAATCCTCCAGGGCCGTCGTCACGTCCTGTGCGGCCTCGTCCTTGAGCAGAAACGTCACGATTCCTTCCGAGAGACGAGGACCGTAGACGTAGCCGAAGGCCGCCACGGCCAGCACGCCCAGCGCGATCACGGGCAGGTTGAAGGCACGCCGTATGTGCGGCAGCCAGGTGCGGGTTTTGAGCAGGCCGGCGATCACCACCAGCACCCCGGCCAGTACGAGCGCCAGCATGCCGGTACGCGACTGCGAGAAATAGATGCCGGCCCAGCCGGCGGCGACCGTCAACCAGAGCAAGGGCGACCGGAGCCGGTCGAAGAGCACCCGGCCGGTCACGTAGGCCGTCAGAATGGCCGTCATCGGCCCGTAGGTCTGCGGGTGGGTCAGGATCCCCTGAAAGCCGACGCCGTTGCGCGCGTAGGCATACTGGGGCAAAGCGTAGAGGGGCAAACTGCCCAGGATGGTAAAAACGGCCAGCGTGAGCAACCAGGCCTCCCAGTAACGGGCCAGGTGCCGGGTGCGGTACAGGGCCACGAGACCGGTCCCTACGCCGAGAAAGAAGGAGATCGCCTTGAAAACGGAAACGGTCGGCATCCAGCTGACGACCAGTCCCAGGAAGACCAGGGTGACCGTGAGCACCACCAGGGCTCCGAACGCCGGCGGCAGGGCCTCGTCGCTGAAAAGGCTGTCCCAGATCGTGCGCCCGGCGGCGGCGGCCAGTACCACCCAGCGCAACAGGGAGATGTCCACCGGCACCAGGGCCTTGTTGATCATGATGGCCAGCGCCAGGATGAACAACGCCTCGACCGTCTGCCGGGCTCCCCGCAAAGCATGCAGCGCTGCGCCAATCAAGACGATCTCACCACCGAACGGCATCACGGCCGCAAAGGCGGTCAGTCCCACGGCCCAGGCGAGCACATGCCACAACACCGGCGCCGTGCGCCACCGCTGGAGAAGACCAGGCTGCCCCTGCCCGTCCGTGTCTGGCTCAGGCCGGCCGGAATACGGCACGATCGTGCGTGTGGATGACGGAGAAAATTGTCTCATGCCGATACGTTCGTTCCCGGACACCCAGCCTTGTCAAACACCATACCAGTCACCATGTTCATCTGTACGCACCGCCCGTTCAGTCCACCCCTCCGTCGCTTTGGGACACCACCCAAGCCCTTCCCCCTGGCCGCGCCAGGCGGCCCTGCAGGGGGAAGTACCCCGAAGAGGGGATGGGGGTTCATGCCGACCCCACCTCAGAGGTGCGCAACGGACACGGGCAAGCTGCCGCCCCCAAGGGCGACGACGCCCTGCACGAACGTCTCCGCCCAGCGTCCCGGCGTGAACTGCTGCGAGAGCAGGTGGCTGGCCCGGCTCATGGCGAGGCGCTCCGCCGGGGTCATCCGGGTGAGACGCAGCATCAGAGCGGCCAGATGGTCGGCATCTTTCGGCTCGAAGAGAAAGCCGTTGTACCCGTCCTGGACCAGATGGACCGAGGCGCCCGAGGCCGTCGAGCAGAGGAGGGGCAGCCCGGCGGCGGCGGCTTCCTGCACGACCACGCCCCACGGCTCACGGCGGCTGGGCAGTACAAACGCGCCTGCCCCGGCAAAGATCTCCGGGAGCCGGTCCGGCTGGACGAACCCCAGGTCGGTCACCCCCTCCTCCCCTTCGAGAAGCGACGCCAGCTCGCCCGTGCCGGCACAGTACAGGGCCCACGGCTCGGGCGTCATGGCCCGGTAGCGGCGGTAGGCAGCCAACAGCGTGTCGAGCCCCTTGATGGGGATGTAGCGCCCGACGAACAGCAAGACCCGGGGCCGTGCCTGTCCCTCACGGTACACGGCGGCAAAGCGCGCATGGTCACAGGCGTAGATGCCGGTCCAGCACCGGGGCCCGGCATACCCCAGACGACGCGCCAGCTGGCGTTGCCGCTCGCCCGAGACCCACAGCACATCGATGGCGGGGTGCAGGTACCAGGGCGCTACCACGGACGCCATCCGCTGGCGCAGCGAGCCGGTCCATTGCGTATCACAGCCCGCAATCACCGGGATGCCATCCTTTCGCATCGCCCGGGCCACCGCCAGGTAGTCGCGGTCGAACCACCCGGCCATGAACAGCACATCCGGGCGGAAATCCCGGATCTTCTCCAGCATCTCCGCACGGGAAAGGGTGTGCCGGTCGTACAACCGGTCGATCCAGGCGAAGAGCGAGGGGTCGTAGGGTGCATCGGGGGCCGGCGCATGGCGAACGACCAGCAACGTCCCACCGGTTCGCGCCCGGAGCGCCTGCAAACACGCCGACATGTACCCCGAAAGCCGGGAGAAAAGGACGGCTACCCGCATCAACGAACCCCCACGGCTTGTCCCAGTAACTGCCGGTAGACCGAGAGCGTGATCTCCGCGTTCCGCTCCCAGCTGTAGTGCCGTTCATACGCTTCGAAGGCATGGGCATGGCCGGCGGCCAGCCGCTCGTTCATCCGCCGGATCCCCTCCACCAGGGCCTCCACCGTATCGCCGGGCGCCACGACGCCGATGTCGCACGTCTCGACCGTCTCACGCAGCACGGGCGCCGAGCTCACGAGGACGGGACGCCGGTAGTGCGCCGCCACATTGAGAACACCGCTCTGCGAGGTGAAGTCCTCCCGGTAGGGCAGGGCCACCCAGTCCGATGCCACGAACAGCTCACCCACCTCCTCTTCTTCGATGAACCGATCCAGGAACATGACCCGGCGTTCCAGGCCGAGTTGCCGGGCCCTTTTCCGATAAAAAGGCCCGTCCCGGTGCCGCGAGGAAGAAGCCCCCGCCACCAGCAGGTACAGGTGATCGCCCGCCCGTGCCATCGCTTCGAGGAAGCCGTCCAGGTTTTTCTCATCGCGGAGCTGGCCGAAGAACAGGGCCACGGGCCGGTCGGCGGGCAACCCCAGACCAGCCCGGATCTCCTCCCGTGCCCGTCTCACCGGCCGGTGAGGGTAGGGCCCGTGCGGCACCACATGGATCCGCTCCGGTGCGACCCCGGCGAAATCGATCAGCTCCCGTTCCTGGTAGCGGGAATGCACGAACAGGGCGTCCGCGCGGCGATAGAATGCCTGCAATTGCCGCTCCTCCCAGCCCCGGTGCAGGATCGGCTTCTGTCGCCGGATGTCGTGGGCCGAAAGCACCACCGGCACGCCGCTCTCATCGAGGGCACGGCGCCACAGGGGAAAGGTCAGGTGGTTGACGTTGGCCAGATGCAGCACATCGATCCCCTGTGCCCGCACGTAATCGATGGCCCGCCGCGGGTTGACGAACTGCCCGATCACAAAATTGGCCCGCCGCAGAACCGGTACCGGATGAGAGAGGGTCCACAACCCTTCCCATGCCCGGTACGAAGGATCCCGCTTCCACTCGAAGTCGGGGCTGCACAGCACCTCCACCTCGACCCCGGCGTGCCGGCCCAGCGCCCGCATCAACTCGTGCGTGTAGCGGCCGATCCCGCCGCTCGGGAAGAACACGTAGAAGCCAACCCGAAGGCGGGAAACCGCCGGGGGCTCAGACATGGACAGACCGTGTTGCAATGACTTTTCGATACGTCTCCTCCAGGACAGCCACATGTCGTTCGGGAAGAAAGCGCTCGCGAATCAGTTCGATGCCGCGCCGGCCGAACGCCACCAGGCGCGCCTCGTCGTCGAGCAGGTGCCGCACGGCCTCCGCAATAGCCCGGCCGTCTTTCGGCGGCACGCGGTAGCCCGTCTCGCCGTCGAGGCACCACTCGGCGGTACCGCCCAGGGCGGAGGCCACCACCGGCACGCCGCGGGCCAGCGCCTCCAGCCCCACGATGCCGAGCGTCTCGGGCCAGAGCGAGGGGAAGACGAAGACGGACGTCTCGTCGAGCAGCCGCTCCACCTCCTCGCGCGAGGCCCATCCCCGCAGCTCCAGCCGGTCCGCACACCCGTGCCGCGCGGCCAGGTTCCGCATGGCCTCTTCCCCGCCCTCACCCAGGTTGCCCACCATCACGCCGCGGACCTCCGGCGGCAGCAGCCCCAGCGCCTCGACGAAGTACTCCTGCCCCTTGTTCGGCGCGATGCGGCCCAGGAACGTGATCGTCGGCCGGGCCGGCACGGGCCGGGGCGCTTCGGACGGCGGCACCGGGCAGAAGTACGGCAGCACCGTGATCCGCTCCGGCGGGAACCCGGCCTGCACGTAGCGCTCCTTCGCCCCGTGGCTCGGCGCGATGACCCGGGCCAGACGCCCGCCGTGCCGGATGGCCCACGTCGCCCGCCGGTAGAACGCCAGCGCATAATGCGGGCGGGGCGTCAGGCAATGCTTGCGGAGCGTCGTCGTGAAGCAGCCCGGCCCGCAGGTGCGGAAGCACGTCTCGCGCGTGCGCTTGTAGAAAAACGTGTTCGCCGGGCAGACCCAGCGGTAGTCGTGCGTGGTCAGCACCGTGGGGCCGTAGTCCAGGCAGGCCGCCAGCACCCCCTCGTTCTGCACGTTGTGCACGTGGATGAGGTCCGGCCGCTCGCGGCGCAGCACGTCCGCCACCTCCGCCTGCGCCTGACGGGCCGCCCGCGCCTGCCGGATGGCCGGCACCCGCACCGACGCCGGCCACAGAGCCGGGTCGCCGTCGCCGTAGAGCACCCGGCAGGAGTGCCCCCGCGCCTCCAGCATGGGCATGAGGGCGAACAGATACGTCTCCACCCCGCCCTTCCGCGCCAGGTGCTCGTTGATGTGGAGAATGGTCACGGCGATGTACGATCCCTCAAGATGCGTTCGTCTTCCATACAGCAGTTCATAAGCCCGGTCAGAAACGAAGCAGGTCGCGATCCTCCGGCGCCACGTAACGGTCGAGAAACGGATCGAGCCAGTGGCTCACCAGGTCCCGCAACCGATCGATCTCCGCATGCGACACGAGCGCGTCCGGAAGGCCGATGCCGGTAATCGCACGCACGAGATGCCCTTTCATGCCGGAACGACCCACCTGAGCCCGCAACCGGGCCGGCCAGCCACGTCGTCGCTGCGTATCGCCGGCCCACCACGTCAGGCGGTTGATGCGGCGCATCATCTCGATCTGGAGATCCGGTGGTGAGACGTTCGCCGGCTTGTCCACGAAGTCACGCAACGGCTCGAAATCGGCCCCGATCACCCCGCAGAAGTCGGCCTCCAGCCCCGGATCCACCTTCACCTTGTCGAACAGCCGCAGGTGCACTCGTTCCGGTCCCAGTACGGTGGCCCAGCGATCCACCAGCGCCCCATAGTCCAGCCGACCGGCTTGCTCGCTCACAAAGGTCCCGAAGCTCTTCCGGTATGTGCCCATCTTGATACGCTGCTTGTAGGAAGAGTGCATGTAGCCCAGCGGATTGCGCACATAGATCAGCACATGGAGATCATGAGGTGCGAGACAGGTCTTCACTTGACCGATACGGGCTACATCAAGGCCATCAAAGGCATCCGCCGGACCAGGCTTCCAGTTCGTTTGCAAGCTGGTGCCAGGCTTCGTCTGTTTTTACCCCATGCTTGCCCAATAACGACCAGGCGAGTTCGTGATGGCCGGCCGATACAACTCCTTTCCTATCGGGACGTCCGGAACGCGGATAAAGCACGCCCTGCTCAGCCAATAAGACCTGGGTCTTCGCCAGAAAAACTTGCAGGGAGGTAGATCCTGTTTTGTGCGTACCGGCATGAACAAAAACTTTCTTCACGACCGGGACAACCATTCAATTTGCCTCAAGTACGATTGCCAGCATACGGTATCGTTCGTCCGCGACCCCAGTCGCCCGATCAACCCACCAACATCCCTCGCGGCCTGCAACACGACGTCCGGCGGCTGCGACGAGGGCGTGCGCAACAGTCCCCGGATCAGCCGGTGCGGTACTTCGTGCCCAAAAAAGCGTGCCAGTTCCAGCCAGCGCGGCCGCCGGTCCTCGCGGAGTCGATAGATGAGCCGGTTGCGTAGCAGGAGCCGCATCCGCCGGCGCTCCTTCTCCGGCGTGTCGGTGGTGGAGCCGGAGAAATGCCGCACACGGGCCGACGGCACGAAGGCGATCCGGTAACCGGCCCGCCGGATGCGCCGGCACAGGTCGTAGTCCTCGTAATAGCTGCCGTAGATGGGGTCGAACGGCCCGACCTGGCGCAGGACGGGAGTCCGCACGAGCAACGCCGGGGCCGGCGCCACCTCCACCTCCCAACCGGCCGCGTCCGGCTCCTCGTCCAGCCGGCGGCGTTGCGCTTCGCTCAGGCAGGCCGTGAAGCTCGGGTCCCAGCCGTCGTCATCGTACGTGCGGATCAGCGGCGAGACGGCCCCCAGCGAAGGATCGCCCGCCAGTGCTTCCAGGCAGCGGTCGATCCATCCCGGCGGGCTGATGGTGTCCTGGTTCAGAAACAGCACCACCTCTTCCAGATGCCCGGCCCTGGTGAGGGCGAAGTTGTTGGCCTCGGCGAAGCCCAGCGGTCGCGGCGTGGTCAGGATCTCGGCCTTGAAAGGCGAAAGGTCCTGCTCATACAACACGGTATTGCCGCTGTTATCCACCAGCACCAGGTGCATCCGCCGCGCCGATGCCCCCGCCAGCGACGCCAGGCACGCCGGCAGCCACCGGTCGGCGTGATAGGCGATGAGGATGATGGAGGCGCTCATAATGTCCTTTATGGCGGGTTGCTCGATGTCTAAGATTCCCTGCCGGGGACCGGAGCCGCCACGCCGGAACCTGTACCGGCAGACCCGAGCCACCGCATCGGCATAGTGATGCGACATCCATCGAAGGTATAACCCATATACTCCAGCTCGGCGGCATACAGGTGTTCGATGAGCCGGCGACTGAAGGTGTTATAATACTCCGTGTAGGCCCGCTTTCCGGGCGTAAGATTCTTTCTGGGCAGATGCACCGGCCCGGTAACCCCCTGGTGTTGCAGCACGGCATTCAACCCAACCTCCAGTTGCTCCTGCCGCAACACAACGTTCACCTTTTCCAGCATCGGAAAGAGGTGGTTCAAAAAGCGGGGTCCATCCGAATGGACCGGCTTGCGGTCGCCAAGCCGCCGGCGCAGAACGGCCCACACGACCCACGTGTTGAAGCCGATGCCCCGTATGATACGCACCCGGCGCCGTTTCCGCTTTTCCTCCCGCTCGATCCGCTGCTGTTCTCGTTCGACGTCGGCCTCGCTCAACCCCTCTCGCTGTCTTCGCCGTTCGAGGTCACGACGACGGAACGCAAAGTATTCGTCGATCCATACACCGTTCAAACGCTGGTAGTACGTCACGAGCCGGTCGAAGGGATTGCGCACGTTGGCAACGACCAGCAGCCGCTCCACTTCAGACGAAGACAGCACTCCGCTTGCCAGCAACCGAGGGACGTCATCGTGCTTCCGCCCGACGTCTTCGCCATCGAACTGTTTTTTGAGGATCTGTCCTACGACGCTGCACCCGGTAGCCGGAACCTGCACGTACAGGAGGTTGAGGTTTCTACAGAGAATGGCCATCGGTGTTGCCTCCTGTTTGGGAAACGAGGTCTCCGAGGCGGGTCTGGTATACCCGCTCATGAAACCGCTCGCAGGCATCCCGGCGGGCCGCCTCCACCAGACGCGCGCGCAGATCGGCGTCCCCGAGCAGGCGGTCGAGGGCCGATGCCAGCGCGGTGTGATCGCCGTACGGCACCAGCAGCCCCGTCTCCTCATGACGCACGATCTCCCGGATGCCTCCGACGGCCGTGGCGACGACCGGCGTGCCCACCGCCATCGCCTCGATCACCGTCCGGCCGAACGGCTCGGCCCGCGATGGCACGCAGACGACATCGCAGGCCCGGTAGAAGGCCGGCATGTTGGCGATGCTGCCCAGGAACCGGGTGCGCCCGGCTAGCCCCAGCTCCTGCACCCGGGCCTGCAGGGCTTGCTCGTACGCCTCTGCGCCGTGCCCGGTGATCGCCAGCGTCAGCGACGGATACCGGGCGGCAAGGGACGCGACGGCCTCGAAAAAGAATGTATGCCCCTTCATGGGACGCAGCGTACCCGGTACCCCGAGTATCAGGCCGTTTTCCGGTAACCGAAGCACCCGGCGCGCCTCACCCCTGGTGCGCTCCTCCTCAAAGAACCGCCGCCCCGCGGCATTGGGCACAAGGGTCACCTGCTCCGCCGCCGCGCCCAGCAAGTTCTCTGCGATGGCCCGGGAAGGCGCCACGAGCCGATCCGGCAGACGGGCGATGATCCGCCGGACGAGCGGTTTCAAAAGGACTGGCGCATGCATCTCGCCACCGACATCGGCGAACAACTCGCGCAGGTGCCAGACGACCGGCACCCCGGCCCGCCGCGCTGCCACCACAGCCGCCAGGCTCACGACGCTGTTGACGTAGACGACGTCTGGCCGCACCTGCGCGATGCACCGGTCGAAGGCTCTCGCCCGCCGGTATTCGGTAATCGCGTCTTTCATGAACCTTGCCGGATGCGCCCGGCGTAGCCAGTTCTTGTGCGGCACCACGGACGTTGCGTGTCCGCGCTCGGCATAGACAGCCTCCATCGGACCGGGATGTCCGAAGACCACGTGCACCCACCAGCCGGCGTCCCGCAACCCGTCGGCCAGCAGCAGACCGCTGAAGGTGGAGCCGTCCCGCGACGCGCTGTGCTGCACCAGCAGCACCCGCCCTGCCGGATCAGGTCTCGTCACGGCGCCTCCATCGATCCTGAAAGGCCTCGATCTCTTCGGCATAGAAGTGCCGGGCATAGCGCGTGGCATAGATACGATCCAGCAGCGCCTCCGGCAATTGCAACGTCGCCTTCACTTCTCGAAGCGATGCACCGTAGGCTTTGCCCTCACCCACATTGGCCCGGGCCACGTGGATGCGTTCCTCGGGCAAGTCCAGAAACGCCGCCAGGGCCGGCGCCAGCACCCGGTTCAGGTCCTCCAGCCGCAACACCAGGGCCGAGACACCACCCTGCTCCAGGATCTGGTATCCCCGTTCGTGATCGAACGGCCGTGCAAACACGTCGATGCCCAGCATCTCGTGCAGTTCGCTATCGAACCAGCGGGTCGGATCTGCAATACCGTTCTCTCCTTCCAGCAGTTCGAGCACCTTGTGCCGGACCCGGCCGGCGTCTACCGATCCGTCGCCCTGTACCGCCTCGGGGACTTTCTTCCAGCGATCCTCGAACACGAACGAAATCGCTCGTGCGACGGGGTCACGCACCAGCGTGATCACCCGGCACGGAAACGGCAGCCGCGGGATGAGCCGTTCCGAGACCAGCAAATGCGTGTGGAGCCGAGGCCGCACCGACGCACGCTGTCGTTCGACGGCCCGGCGCAGGGTCTCCGGGTTGAGCGTGTGCAGATGCAACACCGGCTCGGACAGGCCCAGCGACGCCAGGGTTCGCGTCACCGTGCTCGATCCGACCTTGCCCATCTGGTAGACCAGGATCGGGTTCCGGTGCTCCACATCACGCAGGGCATACCGGAGGCAGAGCCGCTCCGTGCCTTCCCGGATGCGATCACGCAGGCTCCGTGTCATACCCCCTCCTCCGTAGCCAGCAACACCTTCAGGTCTTCCTCCGGCACATAGCGGCGCATCACGTCCAGGTCCCATGCCTGCACCACCTCCCGGCCGTACCGGCGAAGCGGTTCGTCATCGATCGGAGGCAGAAAGTCGAAGCGCCACCCCGAACGACGAACAGCCCGGCGTACCCTCCAGGACAGAAAGGCCGGCAGCAACCGGTTGGCCCAGAGCATGACCTGATGCGCCCCGTCCGACGGGGTCACGTTGACCACGCGGCGCCGCACGTCGATCCGATCGAGCGGGGCACCGATGGCCTGCATGAAGTCGGCTTCGATAGCGCCACGCACCGCCTCGTAGGCCCGCACGCGGAGCGAAAAATGCCGCCCCCACCGCTCCAGCAAGCGCGGATAGTTCATGCGGTCTTCTTTCCGAACGCCGGCCAGGTACGTCTCGACCGATCGTGTCCGTCCCTTTTGCTTGATACCCTGGCGATAGGACGAGGACAAATAGCTTCCAGGGTGACGGAGATAGAGCACAACCTGTACTTTCCGTTCGCCCATTGTCTCCGCCAGGCAGGCAACTTCGTCATCGCCCAGAAGCCAGAACCCTTCACAACTTATCACGACCGTTTCAACGCGTTCCGCCTCTACCAGCGCCCTTTGCAGGTGATCCGTTGCGCGACGACGCCGCAGGTCCTCGTTGATCTTGAAGTGCGCGTTTCCACGCCTGCCGCTAAGCGGATAGATGATTCCACACGTACGCAAAACGGCATCGTTATCCACCAGTGCCTGCTGAATGGCCGACGAGCCGGCCTTCGACATACCGATGTGTAAAAACACCATCCCGCTCAGATCAGGCCTCAGAAGTAATATCCCCTCGAGCTACGGTCAGATTCACTGTAGTCGCTTCAGATACGCCACGAGCGCATCCAGCATAGCCTCGTCCACCAGAACGGGATCCGGCATGGTAGTACCCGGTGCAAAACCCTGCGGATCGGACAGAAAAGCTTTCAATGCACCTTCATCCCACTTTCCCCTGACGCGACGAAGTGCATTAGAATAGTTCGAAAACTCGGACCCGGCGATATCCCGGCCCCATACCCCCCAGAGCGACGGAGCACTAGTTCCCCCTGCTGCTCTGCTGAAGCTATGACAGGTGGAACAGTAATTTATCACCTCATCCAGCCCCAGTTCTCGCTCCTGTTCGGTAAACTGCAAGGTAACATCTTCGTCCTCCTGGCCAGCAGGCTTTAACTCAATAAACCTGGCATTATCGGCAAAAAGAAGAATCGCACCATCATCCAGCATCAGCAGGTCACGTATCCGCTCGCCAATACGAATGGGTTCAGCAAGCACTACGCGTCCCTCCCGGATATGTAGCCTGTACAGGCTCAAACCAGCGAGCGATGACACCAAGAGATCTCCATCCCAGGGATGCGCGGCGTTATCAACCTGTGTTAGATTAGAAATGCCTATTGAAGGTACCCAGGCATATACGGGCCGCACATATTCATCATGATGTCCCTGCCGCTTATTGTGTGGCCACACAAACGCGTTTTCCTCGGTTCCATAGGTGACGAGGGGCCATCCGTAATTATTTCCCTCGCGGATCAGATTCAACTCATCTCCTCCCCGAGGACCATGCTCGGTCTCCCAGAGATTCCCATCTCGATCTAGCAACATACCCTGAGGATTACGCACCCCTTTGGCATAGACGCCGGTCTGTCCTGTCTCAAGGTCGATTCGAATCAACTTGCCATAGCTGCTTGTGTCGTCCTGGGCGGCAATCTGTGGATACGATATTCCGTCGAACCGGTGCTCGCCCACCCCAACGATCAGATTCCCCTGTCGATCCAAGGCCATTCGGCCACCGGTATGATTGGTTATGATCGCTTTGTGTGGTGGATCTCCAAACGGAATGGGCGGATAGCTTTCATAAAGCACTTCCCATGCCTCGGCCCCGACACGTTGCCCTTCGAGCAAAGCCTTCAGGTCATTCACCAGCAGGCGAGAAACACGCATCCGCTTACCCTGTGCCTCGTCATCCCAGTAATGATGAGAAACCACCAACTCCACCCCTCTTTCGGTTTCCCTTGCTACCAGATCCAGCACCCTGAAATACCGATCCGCGTTCCGCCTCGTCCCCTCCCTTTCTATATGCTCCTGCATATAACCCAGGAAAGAGTTTTTATTCATATCAACATGAATATTTATTTTGATAACAACCCCTCCTGGTTCATAGAAAAAGAAGGTTCCCTCCCTATCAACACCTAGCACTACATCACCCACCTGTTCCAGAGCCCCGCCGTCGCCCATCAAACCATGTTCTCCCATGATATTATACTTATGAGCCTCCAGCACCATAAGATTGGTTTCAATCATTGATTTCTCCTGCCCACTGACCGTACCCTCCAATGCGGGCGCTACCACCTTCTTCACACCCGATGCTGAAGACCAGACATTTTTCAAGCTATCGTAGGGAAATATCTTAAATCTTCCAACAAGAATGCCATACGAAAAGCTGATCACAAGAGTACTCACAAAAAACAAAACCAACAGATACTTGCTTTTCAGAAAACCGAGTTTCATATCAAGCTCCGGTTTAAGGGTGGTATCAAGCGGGTCATAGCCATTGAAGGCGTCGGTGTGCAGCGCGATGTAGCCGCACCCTTCACGGGTGCGCCCCATGGCCCACAGGAGAGCCCGGGCCAACGGGACGTGCAACGCGTCCAGATCCGCGGCTACACGTGGGCCGTTCGCGAAGGGCAACCATGCCCTCAATAAAAATGACCTCCGCTATACTATCTTCTCATAGGCGAGGCTTCCGAGAAAAGGTCTTTCTGACGGCTGTCCGTTGTCACCTTCATCCCAGCCCCAGCACCTGCTCCACCTCCTGCCACATGTCCCGCGTCTGCGCCATGAACGCCCCGGCGCGGGCCTGTAGCGTCTCGACCAGGCCCTCCCGCCCGGGGCCGAGCGTGCGCGTCATGGCAGCGTGGACCTGCTCCGCATCGGTCGGGACGGGCAGCACCAGATCCGGGCAGCCGTAGTCGGCGAAGAGCATCTCGTACTTGTGGCTCCAGCTCGTAGCGATGGCAGGTACGCCCTGTGTCAGCGCGCTCACCAGCGCGTGGAAGCGCGAAGCCACCACCAGCCGGCTCCGGCCCAGTTCGGCCTTGATCCGGACCGGGTCGCGCTCCTCGATCACGGGCAGCGAACGGCCCAGGTGCTGCTGCACGGCCTCCACCAGCGGGACGTCGTGCGCACCGTGGATCAGCAACACCGGCTCCACCCCGTGCGCCTCCACGGCCCGGACGACCGTCCCGAGCAGCGGCACGTAAGCCTCGGCCTCTTCCCGGCTCGTGGCCTTTTCGACCATCCGCTGGTTCGGCACGATGCAGGCCCGGTTCAGCGAACCGATCTCCGCCGGCTCCAGCGGCTTGACGAGGTTGGTAAAGTCGGGCGCCAGGCGCAGGTTCTGCGCATCGGGGACCACCGATCGGGCATGCTCCAGCGAGATCGGATCCCGCGCGTAGACCCGCGTCGCCGCCCGCAGCACCCGGGCGAAGGCCTCCCGCATGGCCGGCTGCTCGAACGGCCCCAGCGCCTGGGGCAGCAGCACGACCGGCTTGGCCTGCCGCCGCCACCGCTCCACGTCCTCGGCAAAGCGCACCGTACGCTGGAGCGGGTGCTGATCCCCGAAGGCAAACCCGGAAGCATCCAGGATGGCATCCACCTCCTCCTCGACGACGACGCCAAACGACCGGCGAAGCGGGACCGGCAGGAACTGCAGGGCGAGCCAGGCACGCCCTTTACGCAACGGCGGCAGCAGGTAGCGCAGACCGTACTGCGCCCGCTCCTCGTACGTGCCGAAATCGCCCGGCACCGCCAGCACCACCCCGGGATCCCGGCGATGCAGGTGCTCCTGGATGGCGACCTGCATCAGCTCGGCTCCCTTGTTCCAGGCATTGGTTCCAACGATGCCGACGGTCATTCGAAGTTGTACCGGCAGATCTGCGAATTGGGCTTTTTCTGAGAGTAGGCCACCATCCCCTCCGGATCCGGAAAACCCACGGCGATGAACATGATGGGACGCTGATCCGGCGCCAGTTGCAACATCTCCTCCGCCCGCTTTTCATCCTCCTCGATATCCGGCCAGTTGATACAGCATGTTCCGAGCCCCAGCGTCTCACAGGCAAAGACGAAGCTCATGGCTGCCAGAGAAGCATCGATGTAAATCAGGTGCCGA
Organism: Rhodocaloribacter litoris; assembly: GCF_011682235.2. Lineage (NCBI taxonomy): Bacteria > Pseudomonadati > Rhodothermota > Rhodothermia > Rhodothermales > Rhodothermaceae > Rhodocaloribacter > Rhodocaloribacter litoris. The sequence continues at coordinate 1,035,908 of NZ_CP076718.1, forward strand.
TCCCGCTCGCCGTAATAATTCCTGAGTTCGCCAACCAGCACAACAATGACCGGGAACTGATGGTAGAACCCGGCGGTGCCCCCGGGCAACGACGCCACCTTCGGCACGAGGTCCGGATCGTCGAATACCCGGAACTGAAAGGGTTGACGATTACATGCACTGGGAGACAGCTTCGCCACGTCAATGGCCTTCTCGATGAGTTCCCGCGGAACCGGATCGGGAAGAAACCAGCGGACGGAGCGCCGGCGCCAGGCCAACGCCAGCAGGTCCTCGTACTCGACGGTAGGCGGTACCGAAAGATCGCGTTTGTATGGCCTCCAGGGACGATCCTCTTGCGATGGCCGGGAAGGCTGGGGAAGCCGAAAGAAACGCTCCCGCAAACCGTCCAGCCTGGGATGGGCATCCGTCACGGTGAAGTATTCCCGCAGCACGTCATGCGCCCAGTGCAGCTCCTCCACCGTCAACGGCAGGTGCTCCCCCTGCTTCAACACCGCAGCTTCGTAAAAAAGAAACGTCTCTTCGATGTAGTCCAGTGCAAAGAGGCGCCGTCGCGGCCGCATGAGCAGGCCCTTCTCCAGCCTGTGTACATTGCGCCGCAACAGGCTTGACGTCGCCCCTTCCGCCGTTCGACTGCGCTCCCAGGCCAGCCGTCCCACCAGCACGGCCCGGTGTTCCCGGTCGAAACTGCGGTCAAAGAGGGCATAATACCAGGAACTGAGACGACCCGACCTTGCGGCAAGACGCATCAGTGCCGGTTCCAGCCGTTGCCAGATTCGCCGCATCCGGCGCCCCACAGCCGCCCACAACCGATGGGCAAAGGTCCTTGGGGCAGACGAGATCTGCCGTTCCCCCGCGTCCGGGAATGATACGACGCGTGAGGACTCCTTCTGAACAACTTGTGTGCTTTCCATGTTGCTCAAGTTGTGGATTGATCGCCCGCAAACGTCGGCCAGTATGCCGCCAGGTCAATCTCCAGCAGGTCGGGGAGCCCCGCGTTGCGCCTTCGCAGGAAGCCCGACAACCATCTACGCGTGGCCGGATCCATGGCAGGAGGACGCCGGGCCGTCATCGGGTTAATCCATCGAAACACTTTTTCCATAACCCGATGCGACAACGCGGGCGACTCAGACGCCTGCAACCGGGGAACCTGCATCCGGTAAGAGGATCCGAATTTCCGACGCAGACAATAATTTTCCAGGCATTTCAGTCGAGGAAAACGGGGATAACGCCCCGGGTTGGCATGCTGACCCACCTTGATGTCCGCAATGAAAGGCACCCCGATGAATTCGAGAACCTCTCTCAGAACGGCAAGCTGATTCCTTATAAAATGCTCGAAAATCAAAATCTTGACCTGTTTTCGGGAAAACCGCTCCAGGCAGTACCGAAGGTGTTCCTCGTAATAACTTCTCTGCAACAGGTTACCGTGCCCATAACGTATCGAATCCTCGAAGGAAGCAATGGCCCGTCCAGTACGGACCCAGTGCCAGTAATGGGAATACGTTCGGGCAACCGGGTCTCTGAGAAGTACGATGAGTTTGGCCTCAGATGCATATCTGGCAATACGGTCTATAGCCAGCCTGGAAGACAGATACGTAGCTGAATCCTCACCCTTTATCTGATCCGGTTTAGAGAGAGCAAAATGCCTCGCGTACCATGCTGCATAGACATCAAAAAATGATTCAAAATCCTGTTCCACCCAGCAACCATCCCACTGGGCCTGTGGAAAAGCATCAAGATCATCTATTGCAAAGAAATGCAATTCCCCCCGGGGTATGTAGACGTCCGGATGCTGCTCGAGCAGATGGTGCAGCGTTGTGGTGCCGCTTTTCATGGCCCCGATGATGAGAAAATCGGGGACGACCGGAAGCGCACGTGAGGCGCTTTCATCCGGCTTTCCCCGCCACAACGAGGCGGTGGCGTCCATCTTCATCCGTCCCAGTCAAAATGCTTTCCGATCAACCTGAAGAGCGCTTCATTGGGCTCGCGAAAGCGCTCATACAGCATCTCATGTTCCCTGGTACGTTTTCGCTCGTAATTGCCCCGATTTCGAACACGGACGTCGGCAATGGGGCGAGGTTCGAGATCCAGAAACCGAGACACTTCATCCACGACCTGTTGCGGATTCGAGAGCATTACTTCACTCTGCACAACGTATACCTGTCCTCGATCGAACAGTTCGAAATACCGCTCTAACTGCCTGGCATAAAGACCACGTGCCACATAGGAATAAGCATAGAATGCATGACTATGATATTCAGGATCTTCCAGCATTCGTTCCTCTTCCCCGGCCGTGCGTTCGGCCTCTTCCGCCAGGGCTTCGGCAAACGAAAGTTCTTCGAATCCTTTTCGCTTCGTATGTTGATAGTGTGAGTAGGCACGATCTACAGGATTACGAAGCACCGCAATAAGTTTTACATCCGGCAGGTTCTCATGAATCCGCTTTGCAACGACTGGATGGAACAAATACGAAGGACTCGCCTCCCCCGTCACACGGGACCCATGCACATACTTCAGAGGAAAGAAGGTTCGATACCAGAGTAGCCCTTTCTTGTAATGCCGGTCGAAGAAATGCACCTCTTTCCGCAAAGCCGGTAAGATATAGCGCTACGCAGTAACATGGTCCGCAACAATTGTGGTTGCTTCAAGTTATTAGTAGCTCGTCTCCGCTCCGCTTGCTCCAGTGCTCATGAAAGCCCTCTCCCCTGATCTCAGAGAACGTATCGTGAAGGCCTACCTCAACGGGGAAGGCTCACAAAAACACATCGCCCAGCGCTTTTCCGTCTCTCAACGCACCGTCAGACGTCTGGTCAAACTCTACCGAAGCACCGGTTCGCTCTTACCCCGTACGCGCTTCAATGGCCGTAGCCCCATCCTCGGCCCACAAGACCGACAATGGCTGCTGCAACTGTTCAAGGAAAACCCGGATCTGACGCAGGAGCAACTGGCCCATCGCCTCACCGAAGCCGGACGTCCGGTCAGCCAACAGACCGTCAGCCGGGCCCTTAAGCGCCTGGGGATCACACGAAAAAAAAGACCTTGAGACCTTCCCAACAAGATCGTCCAGCGGTTCAAGCCGAGCGCATGGCTTTCAGGCAGCGTCTGTCCGAGATCGCCCCTGAGCGGATCAAGGTGGTCGATGAGAGCCGGGTGGAGGTGGGCATGCGGCTCCCCTACGGCTACAGTGTTCGCGGTGCGCGCTGCCATGAGCGCGCGCCGCTGCGCAGTCCGATTCGGCGTAGCTTGATCGGCTGGATGGGATTCGATGGGTCGGGGGTCGTGGCCACGCACGCAGGCACGGTGCGTGGGTGGACCTTTCGCGGGTTTGTGCGCCGGCACCTGGTCCCGTATCTGAGGCAGGGAGACGTCGTCATCTGGGACAATGCCACGATTCATGGTGTCGAGGGGATCAAGGACCTGATCGAGGCGGCCGGGGCGGAGGTATTGCCGCTGCCGCGTTATAGTCCGGATCTGAGCCCGATCGAGTTGGCCTGGAACAAAATCAAGCATGTGGTCAAACGCGCGCGTGCAGAGACGGCGCAGGCGTTGGAGGCGTCCGTGGAGCAGGGGGTGGCCGCGGTTAGGCCCTCCGATGCCGTGGGGTGGTTCAAACACTGTGGTTATTTGGGTCAAAGTCCCTGAGTAGCGCTATATCCGGATGCTGGATCAGGTAATTGTACAACGCCGTCGAACCGCATTTCATCCCGCCCAGAATGATGAAATGCGGCAACATGCGTAGTGCACTCGTGCCCCTACGCACCGTCCACCTGATCCGATCCATTCGCACTTCCGAGAGATGCCTCGACGGGTGGCCTGCCGGGCGAAAAGACCAGTCCTGCGGCAAGCCCACCGACGTTCAACGCACGAGCACGACGGGTACCGTGCGAAGGAACTGCTCGCCCCGGACACGGACAAAATACATCCCGGCCGGAAGATTTTCTGCTTCAATCACTATATCGTGTTCCGTGTTCGGCTCGACGGTGCGCTCGAGGATCGTGCGGACGTGGCGTCCTGTAGCGTCGTAGAGCATCACCTGTACGCCCTGCGGGCGTGCCACGGCCAGGCGCAGGGTTGCCCGCCCCTGAAAGGGATTCGGGAACGGCGGTTCCAACTCCAGGCTGCCGGTCACGGCATGGGCCAGCGTTACCTCGGGCGAATAGGCGAACGATCCGTCGAAGTCGACCTGCCTGAGGCGGAACGTGTAGGTACCCGGCGGCAGGTCGGACAGGCGCAGTTCGTAGGTCTGGGGCTCCGAGGTCGTGCCCTGCCCGTCCACGAAGCGGACCGTCCGGAACGCCGTGTCCCCGGTCGAACGCTGCTGTACCTCGAAGCCGGCGTTGTCGGTCTCCGAAGCCGTGGCCCAGGCCAGCAGCACGTCCCGGCCGTCCGAGACGGCTTCGAAGCGGGTCAGCTCGACGGGAAGCTGGCTGCAGTCCGACGCACGTGAAGCCTTGGAGGAAGACGTGCCCCCGCCGAAGGTTCCGACTGCAACCGCCCAGTCCGAAACGTAGGGCAGCTCCCACACGTTGAGGCCGGCGGTCGCCTCACATCCATCCACCTCCACATAGGGGGCCTTCGTGTCGACAAAGACCACGTCGAGTTGCCCCAGCACCCCGGTCAGATCGCCCTGTATCTGATCGGTTTCCTCCTTATAAAACACAAAGGACGCCCGGGCCGGGTCGCCCAGACAATAGCCGTCCGACAGTTCGCTGCAGGGCTCCATGTCGTTGAGGAAACGGTTTTCCCAGAAAACAAAGTGCGTCTTAAACCAGTGAGGGTTAGAATAAGGATCTCGCTTATAACTACCGTCCCATCCCCATATGGCACTGACGCCCCCGGCCATGACCAAGGTCCACAACTGCCGGCGCTGGCTTTCTTCGTCCATGCGGGATGCATACCATCGTTCATCAAAAGAATGAGGAACGGTTGGGTCAGATTCAATAACCGCTACTGTTGCATTGTAATCGACGCCATTGAACCAATTACCCCGCGAGTACCAATCGGCACCAGGCCAAAACGTGTAATTTATATTTTCTCCCTGGTCACGAGCTCCGAGGGGGTGCTGCCAACCCATATGCTCACGCAGATAAGTCCCCCAGCCATTCAACTCGGTAACATCCGCAAACTCATGCAAGTCATACCCATAACCCATGATCCAGCCTGGTAACGGCCCCAATCGGGCGGCAATGTAACGCAAGAGCCGCTGCTCGCCTATCGTTGAGGCTCCAGCTTCCCCGAAACCAGCTTCAACACATTGAGACCGCTTGCAATCGCCATTGTACCAGATATGAACGACCCCGCCCCGGGCATAAACCTTGGTTATGATTTCCTCCAACACACGGAAAGAATCCATATCGGGGTCGTTGTTTGTAAAATCTGCTCCGGTAGCATTGATATCCACCCAGTAGCCAGCCATGAACACGAAAACACCATTAAAGCCCTCCGAAGTCATCCATTGATCCAGGTATCCATCAATCTCTGCCGACGACCAGTTGAAACTGTTCTTTTTTTCAAAACCCATACGAAACTGTGGAACGAAGGCCTCGATCTCCCCGTCGTTCCCCTTCTGCCGCGCCCACTTCGTATGCGTGGCCGACTCGTACTCCGTCACGAACCCGTACGCCTCCGTATCCGGGTTCGGATTGATCGTCACCGTGCCCGAAAGCCCGTCCAGCTCCGCATCCGCACTCGCACTCTCGAACGTCCACGTGCCGACCTCCGTCCCCGTGAAACGCCACTTCCACGTGTCGCCCCCGTCGTAGAACATCTCCGTCGTGTGCGTGGCCCCGCTGGCGCTGTGCGTGAAGGTGACCGTGGCGACCAGGTCGAACGGGTTGCCGCTGTAGCTCGGGTTCTCCACCTCCCACTCCAGGTACGGCGCCCACAGCGTGCCCGTACGGTCGAGGGAGTTTGTGTTCGTTTGTTGTACCCGGGTTTCACCGGCAGCACCCGGAAGGATCATATGGGCCAGAATGAAGAGGAAGAGAAAGATCCGAATCCTGTCGTGCATGTGGCTGGTCGTAGCTTACAGGTGGTGGGAAGGAAGGATACCGGCAAGACAAGCGAGCGGTCGATTATCTTCAATTTTTCCACGTCATTCCACGTAGAAGTATCCTTCTTTTGCTACGATATCGTCACGGGCGCCGCGGGGATAAGCGGCGACGTGTCATTTCCCCATGAAGCGCTCACAGAGCGGGTCATCCTGCCCGGAATGCTCCAGTGCCACGGCCCAGTCGGAAACGTGGGGAAAGGAAACCCCGGCCACACGCCCCGTCACCATCCTGCAAAATCCCTGTTCTTCATAAGGTTGCCGCGTATCGACGTATACCACCCGAAAGGCGGTGGTGTCCGGCATGGCATGGAGACCTAGAACCACCTCTCCTGCCTCTTCTACATAGACCACGTACATGCCTTCTCTGGGATCTCCCAGACAATACTCAGCGAGTTCGGGACAGGGCTCCATATCCGGCAGGAAACGCTCTTTCCAGAACGTCGCATACGTCCTGATCCAGTCCGGACGTGGATACGGGCGCGAGCCGGTACGACGCCCGAAGAGACGACGCACCCGGTACCAGAGGCCCTGGTCCGGGATACCGGCCAGGTTGCCCCAGATGTTGGCGACCCCGCCGGCCAGGGTGGAATGCCAGAGGCCGCGCCGTGTATCCTCCATCGAATAATCCTTCTCGCGGAAAGGTGCCCCGTCGCGTATGCGAAAGCGATCCTCTGAGAAGGCCGGCTTATCGGGGCGTGCCCGGATCGTCTCCAGATAAAGCGGATAATCCGGCCGGTGCTGTTCGTAGGAGGCATAGTCGAGCTTTTCGCTCAGCTGGGTGAGCCTGTTCTTGTGCGACCTTGCCCCCAGCAGGTGCGGCCATCCGAAATGGGCATGGAGGTAGTCGTGCCAGGCATCTAGGGTCGCGCCGTCGACCCACTCCCAGAGATCGAAGCCATAGCCCATGGTCCACCCGGGCAGCGGCCCCAGCCGCGCCGCAATGTAGCGCTGCAGGCGACGGTCCGCCTGGCCGTTGAGGCCCCAGCGTGCCGGCGTCTGGGTTCGGGATTCATCGCCCCACATCCAGAGATGCACGACCCCGCCGGCCGCGTGGGTCTTCGTGATCAGCAACTCCAGCGCCTCGAACGTGCGCGGGTCCGGATCCGGGTCTTCTGCATCAATCGAACGGCAGCGCTCGGTCCCCAGCTCAAACCAGTGACATAAGACGGGAACGTGAAAGCCCGTGAACCCGTGCTCCTGAAGAAATACGCGGATGTCTTCGTCGATGGCCTCCCGATGCCGGTAGATATAATCCGGCGCCTCGTACATGACGAACTGTGGAACGAAGGTCTCGATCTCCCCGTCGTTCCCCTTCTGCCGCGCCCACTTCGTATGCGTGGCCGACTCGTACTCCGTCACGAACCCGTACGCCTCCGTATCCGGGTTCGGATTGATCGTCACCGTGCCCGAAAGCCCGTCCAGCTCCGCATCCGCACTCGCACTCTCGAACGTCCACGTGCCGATCTCCGTCCCCGTGAAACGCCACTTCCACGTGTCGCCCCCGTCGTAGAACATCTCCGTCGTGTGCGTGGCCCCGCTGGCGCTGTGCGTGAAGGTGACCGTGGCGACCAGGTCGAACGGGTTGCCGCTGTAGCTCGGGTTCTCCACCTCCCACTCCAGGTACGGCGCCCACAGTGTGCCCGTACGGTCGAAGCCGGATACGACACCAGACCCCGGATTCGGCGTACCACAACCCCACACCATGCACAAGGGTATTCCAACAAACATAAAGCATATATAATTCATTTTATTTAAACTGTTATTTAAAACCATATCAATCAATCACATCCAAATCCAAAGTCCATTTCCCGCCAAGCATAAACAACACATTACTCATTAAAATACAATGATTCACAATATCCTACAGAGCAAACGATATTTAAGTTTACGCAATCTATACTGAAGATCCCAAGCAATCACATATGGGTGAAACAGCTTGCGTACGCGGCGAACGGTTCTGTCCAAAATCCATGCCACACACCGTTCAACAAAAGAGGGGCTTTTAGGATTTATATACTCACGTACATAGCCAAAATTTTCCAACGCATTTCCTGCCTCATACTCAATGAGCTCAATTTCTCTAGGTGTAAATCGCTTCTTGTATATCTGTATCTTATCTGCTCGAATTCCGGTAGTGAGCGACGAATGCCAGGGTTGTTTCGTGTATGTCTGGCTAAGTGCAGAAGCCTGATAACGATTTGTGGTATCAATGTATGATTCGCCAAGAAAATCAAAAATACACTCCAAAACATTCTGTGTATCTACAACAAGATCTTCGTAACGAATTTGCAAGATTCTACTTGAATCAATACAATCTTTTGCCGTCTTCCATGCCAGCACTTCATCCCGCCACATTCTACCTAGACCAATAGCGGAAACCGGCCCATAGACCATACGCCTCATTGCTTCTGCAACATCACGTCCGTCGCGCACGAGATGAATAAATAGAGCATTAGGAAAATCAGTATTTATAAGAGATAGATAGCGAACATGTTCAGGGGTTTTATCACCCCATCGTGACGCCCCTCTACTTCGCGCATAATATTGAAACAGAACCGAAACTATTTCTGCACGAGAATAGACCTTCAACTCAGATTCCACCTGATCTACGGTCAGAGACAATCCCCACATTCGAATCTGTGCATCTGCAAGCAGATCCCGTATAAAGCGACGCCTTTTCGCAGGTATGCGTAAATCCCCGTAACAATGAAAAATATCAGCAAATCTAAGATATAACTGACTTTCCGGAGGAATAGTAATGCGCGGATGCGCATCAATCAGTGCCTGCAGCAAAGTTGATCCAGATCGGCTACAGCCAACGATAAAAAACGGCGCCTCTGAAACATCGCCTGACACAGCGCGAGAAGATGTATGTAAATGCGGCTGATTCATATATACATCAAGCGGAAACAGACTGTGAATCATCCTCCACCTGCGCGGGTGTTGCTTTTACACTCCAAACAACTCCTGGCAAAAGAGAAAACAGGAAAAAAACAAACATCATCGTGCTGACGACCAGGACATCCGCATAGGATATTCCGAGCAAACCAAACAAAAATACCAGTGCCCCCTCTCGAATACCGATGCCGGCATAGCCAATGGGAAGCCGCTGCAGCAACATACCAAGAGGAAGTACCGCCAAGCACATTATGAAGGGAACAGGCACATGAAACATTCGAAAGCCCAGATAGAACGACAGTACGGGAAAAAGTTGTTCTGCAGCTGACAGGCCATAGTTGATCAAAATAATGCGCTGCTGAACCTGGTACTGCTTCAATGTATCGATGAAGCTTTGGAACCGGCTGAATTGTCTGAACGGACGACCATGTTTCAGGCAACCGTATAACCACCGCTGCAAGGGTTTACAGAATAACAGGGCTCCCAGTACAAAGGCAAATAATGTCCCTCCCCATACGATTCCGCTCTCCACTGGAACGAGAGAAACGTCAAGTTGCAACAGAAGTAGCCCTATGGAAACCGCTGTGACGGTCAGGGTAGCCAGTAGTCCGACCAGACGTTCCAGAACAATAGAAGCCGCTACGGCCTGTGGTGAAGCTCCCGAGAAACGCAGGTGGACATATCGGACCAGATCGGGGCCAAGACCACCCAAAGGCAGCAACAACCCTTGAAAACTACTCATGTAATAGACCCTTACCGCATCGTACAACCCCGGTGCCGGAGCAATGGCTCGTAGCAGCATCCGCCACTTCCACGCCATCCAGACTCGACTGGCCATCATGATCAGGATCAGAACAGGCAAGTAGACGAGTTCGGCTCGCCCAAGCATGTCCCAGACCTGCGCCCAGTCGAGTCGACTGTACAGAAATACCAGCAACCCGAGGCTGACCGCGAAACGAACCAGCAGTTTAGCAGCCGGCCTCACAGCAACTCTGCATGATGGCACAAGAAAAGCACCCGCATTGCCCCTGTCAATAGACCCGTCCCCCCTCCAATCGTCGCCTGAGCTTTCCTCGATAAACCTGTGTCAAGGACCGACGTCCTACTCCGGGAAGACGCCAGATAAAGTCCGCCTTGAGGCGGCATATCCGCAGCGGATCTATGCCGGGTGCATTATAGACCTGTCCGGGGATGATCCCCCACACACAACTGGGAACTTCCAGACGACGCAGCACCCGCGTGCTGAGGGCACTGCCCAGCGTATAAGGCAAACAAAAATGACGACCGGCACGCTGATCCACCCGACTCTGAAGCAGTTCGCGTGCTCTGATGACATCTCGTTCGATACAACGCTCCGTCGCGGTCAGGTCCTGGTAGCGCATAATGGCACGCAGATCATCACCCGGATGAACCGGGGACCGCGCTGCCAGACGTTCAATGTCCAGCTTCCAGAATGAGGTTCCGCGAAACAGGGACGTCGTCCGGAAAAGTGGCAACCCGTAGTAACGGGACGGTTGAATACCCCGCCCGACATCGTCCAACCCGAGATAGGCCGTCACCGAGGTTTGATAAGGCACGTAACTGCTTTCCGGTCCCAGAATCCCCATGACGCGGGTATCACAAAACACTTCCCGATGAAACAGCGAATGCGATTCGATCTCCACCCATCCGGAGCGGTACATTTCCCGGAGTTCGGGCCAGGTACACAGGGTCGTGTCCTCCGCATCCAGGCGTTCGATATCCGACAGGGTGGCGCGCCCTTCCCACACGTCCCGCAAATTACTTCGAACATCCGGTGCATCCAGCGTCAGACCCGCAATCACGAACAGCACGCCCTTCATCTGATAACGCTGCAGTAACGGGAAGCCGTAACGCCAAAAACTGGACCGCGCGTCATCGAACGTCAGCACGACATGCTTGTCCGGCAGTACCTGCCGCCCCTCCAGAAAAGCAACCAGCTCCTCCATTCCCACCGTACTGTAACCATTCTCGCCGAGAAACTGCAGATCGGCTTCGAAGGCATGGGGATCCACCGTGTGATAGACAAACACCGGGACGTATCCCCGCAGAGGCTCCGGTTTTCGCGCGTATACGAAATCAGGATACCCGCGTAACAGGGAATCCAGTTCATGCCGAAACTGATCAACGAACGTGAAATCCATACTGAATGACTATGCCGCTCACCCTAGGTGGGTACATGGATCTTCACCGTCCTTTTCGCCAGCAGAGGACGCACCAGACGCCAGTAATACGATAAAAGCCGGCTTACTATGCGGACACCGAAAGCAACCAGCCGTCCTAAGCCCCCCCCGGCCGGCCGCACATACAGAGGCCCCCCACTCAGTACGTCTCGATCGGCCACTTCCCGTAGGGCCTGGATCTCCCGGCGTCGCCGTACAAACTGCGGGAGGTGCCGGAGAGCCTTCCAGGTACCCTTGAGATACAGATGCGGTATGCCACGCATCAAGAAAAAGCCACATTGCACTACCTCGAACAACACAAGGGCCGGGGCGATCACCAGCAGGGTACGCACGGCGTAGTGCGTGGTGATGAACCGCCACCGATTGTAGACCTGCCCGCTGGCCCGATAATGACGTGCCCGGCCGAAGGGCTTGTACTCATGATAACCCACCGCCGCAGGCACCACCATACTCAGATAACCTGCGAGTAAAAAGCGCTGGTGCAATTCACCGTCATCCCCCCAGGCCAGTTCATAACCCTCATCGAACCCCCCGACTTCCCACAGCTTCTTCCTGTCTATCAGTGCAATTCCCCCCCCGATGGCTACCCTCGGTCTGTTCTCGAGTTGCCCGGCGATCCGGTCGCGTCCCATGGCTTCCGTAGCGCCACAATAATGGACCCGCGTGCCGGCCTGATATACACGGGCTGGCTCCTCAAGATACATCAGACGGGGAATGCATATCGCCACACGGTCGTCAACTTCCATCACCTCCAGCAGACGCAGCAAGGCATCCGGCTCGAACACAACGTCATTGTCCGTCAAGAAAACACGGTCGGTATGAGCCAGGTTGAGCCCCAGGTTACGCAGCCGGTTCACCTGACGGGTGTTCCTTGGCTCCCGGTGGATCCGAACCTCGGGAAATGCCGCCCGCACCATCTCCACACTTCCGTCGGAAGACCCATCATCCACCACCACGATGTGCGGCCGGACTCCCTCTTGCCCCTGAAGTGAACGAATCGTCTCCAGCAGGGTCGACCGGCCATTGTAGTTGACGATGACAACGGACAGCTCCCGCATTGCCTCCCTAAGCTTTCGAATCTTCCCGGTCAGCGATGCTTCGTTGACGGCATCATTCCGTCTTTTCCACTCCGCCTGCTTTCCTCGACCGAATGACGCGGCACGGTACCCCTGCGGCCAGGCTGCGGGGTGGAATGGCCGAGCGAACCACAGCCCCGGCCCCGATCACCGCACCCTCCCCGATGGTAACCCCGTCCATCACCTTCACGCCGGCCCCCAGCCAGCAATGCGCCCCGATGTCAATACCGCGGCTCTCCAGTCCTTCCTGATCGGCAAACGCCGGAGCACCTGCAGCGATATCGTAGTTTCCTCCGCCGACCAGGTAACAGTAGGCCGCCAGCAGGGTCCCCTCCCCGACCGTCACACGGCTGGAGGAAAAAATCTCACAGTTGAACCCGATGTTGACGCGATCTTCCAGACGGATGTCGCCATCCTTGCAACTGAGGATGGTGTTGCGCCCCACGAACACACCGTTTCCGATGGAAATGCCCTGGTTGGTGGCGCCTTTGGCATCCAGCAGACAGTTATCGTCGATGACCACGTTATCCCCGATCACGATTTTATGCGGGTGACGCAGCACCACCCCGGTGCCAAACACCACCCCCTTCCCCACATGGCCCAGTACCAGCGGGTAGAGCCTGCTTCGCAGGAAGAGCCCCAGCACGCCGGGCACCCAGCTACTGAGGAGCATGACGAGTTCATACTTGATCAGCGCTCCCCAGCCGGGTTGACCCACGACCAGCATCCTGTACCGGTCCGCACGGGAACGCCCGGTCTCGTCCAGCAGCTTGCGAACCTTGGTGTCGCGCCGAACGATTCCCCTTTTGCGAACCGGCCGTCCTTCCCCGTTCCGAAGGCCCCTGTTAGACCGGCGCTTACGGAAAGGAAGCAACTTCAGCATGGCCATCTCATCAGTACGTCATCACGCCCGGGCGGCGTGCGCACTTTCTCGCGGTCTACCTCCCCCGGACGGCGCACGGGGCCTCAAGGCGCTTCACCTCCGGCCAGCATCAGATGTGATCCCAGCACCAGCGCATCCAGTTTGCTTTGCATGAAGGCCTGGATGGCTTCCTCCGGCGTACACACGATGGGTTCCTCGTGCATGTTGAAGCTGGTATTGATCAGGCTGGGTATGCCGGTGAGGGCCTTGTATTCCTTCAAAATGGCATAATAGGAAGGATTGTCTTCTTCCCGTATCAGCTGTGGCCGGGCGGTGCCGTCGACATGGACGACCGCCGGAGAGCAGCGCTTCATGGCTTCCGTGCAATCGAACGTGATGGTCATGAAGCGCGCCGTCTCCTCCGCTCCCTCCAGGTCTTCATAACATAAGGCCCGGTCTTCCCATAGCGTCACGGGCGCAAAGGGCATGAACTCGGTGCGTGATAACCGCTTGTTGAGCCAGTCATTGACGGTCGGATCGGTGGTCTGGTACATGATGGTGCGGTTGCCGAGAGCACGGGGCCCGTATTCCATACGCCCGTCGAACCGGGCCACCACCTTCCCCCCGGCCAGCAACCGGGCCACCGTACGCTCCAGCGTATCTTGCAAGGGGATCGGGCGCACGCCGGCCGAACGCATAGCGCGTCCCACGTCCTTCTCTGTGAAGTCAGGACCGAGGTAAACGTCCCGTAGAACCGGTTCCGGCCGGTAGCCCTGCACGCGGCTGTGCTGGTACAGCGCAGCCCCCACCGCGAGCCCGTCGTCCCCCATGCCGGGATGGACGAACACCTTCTCGACCGACGGCAGTTCGTGAACACGCTGGTTCAACTTGACGTTCGCGAAAACACCACCGGCCAGCGCCACCTGCTTCACCCCGGACTGGCGGACCCAGTAGTCACAATAACGGGTTACGGCCTCCTCCAGCAGCACCTGCACGCTGGCACTCAGGTTCTCATGCGAGAAACCGCGAGGTAAGGCACGCTCCAGCTTCCTGATGGCGGAGTGATCGAAGCACTTTCCGGTGTTGCGAATCGCCTCGCCGTCCCAGGCGACGAAACGACGAAGCAGGTCCAGGTATTCCGGTTCCCCGTAGGCGGCCAGCCCCGTGATCTTCCCCTCATGCCGGTGTGCCTTGAATCCACACAGGTGGGTGACATAGGCGTAGTAGTTCCCCACCGAATCGTAGCTGTCCAGATCCTTCAGGTGCTCGAAGGTGCCCCGCCGTACCCGGTAGACCCGGGAGCACTTGCCATCCCCCGCGCCATCCTGCGTGATGACCGTCGCCTCTTCGAAACCACTCGTAAAATAGGCCGAGGCAGCGTGGCAGAGGTGGTGATCGTGAAACGTGACCGGCGCCTCGATCCCGAACGTATCACGAAGCACGTCGCGCATCTTGCGCTGGCGGGAACGGGTAAGGCGTCGCTTGGCCTCGTAATAGGCCTGTCGTGCCAGCCTGAAGTTACCTGCTACCGTTGAAAAGGCGCCACCCAGCGACAGGAACATCTCGCGCGCCGTGCCCTTGGGTTCGCGGAAGTAATCCTTGATGGGGATGCAGTCGGGTTGCCAGAAAAGATGCTCTGTGGCCACCGCCACCTGGTCGATATCCCCGGCTTCCACACCGGCAATACGCATGACTTCGGCGATGCTGCGTCGCGGAAACCCCATACACATCTTGCAGCGATTCAACCGTTCCTCATTCACTGCTGCCACGACGCGTCCATCGATTACGACGGCAGCTCCGCTGGTAATGCTGTCGGCGATACCCAGAATAATCATTTGTTTTATGAGCTAAATGATAGAAAATGCAGAAAGGCTAGGGGACTTTCCGAGCATACCGAATGCTCTTTACATAACGCACTGGAGGAAGGCAACTTTGCCCAATGTCTCTCACAACCAACCAGCCTTCAGATATCCCTGCACCGTATCGGCAATACCCGTTTCATTCGTAAAACGCGGAGAAAAACCCAGGTGCTCGCGAACTTTCCTCGTATCGAAGGCACGGTCCTTCGTGAAGAAGGCTAGCCGACGCCGATACAGGATAGGTTCGATACCCAGACGCTTGGAGATCCACTCCACGCCGTCGGCCAGAAGGAACAGCGGTGCCGACGGCAATGAAACAAAACGTACTCGCCTGCCCAGCAAAGTACCGATCTGTGTGAGCATGGACACAACGTCGGTCGGCTCAGTATTTCCGCAGATGTAAACTTCACCCCGGGCGGCCGGATGACGAGCACAAAGCAGGATGCACGAAACCAGATCCTTTACATGAATCAGGTGGTAGCGGGTATTGTGCCCATCGAGCAGGGGAAAGACCCCACGTCGGGCAAACTTAAAGAGTTTGAGCAACCGACGATCCCCCGGTCCGAGAATAGCAGCAGGACGCACAACGGTCAGGGGCAATTCGGTCTGAGCTGCCCAACTCCGAACCCATTGTTCACCGGCTAACTTTGTCTCTTGATAGATGTCGCCCGGCTGAAAAGGTGCTGTCTCGTCGGCCAGTCCGGTAGCGACGTGCCCGTGCACACCGACCGTAGAAACATGAACAAAGCGACGAAAATCGGGTTGCTGCCGAGCAGCTTCGGCCAGCAATCGAGTACTGACAACATGTACTTTCTCGTATTCGTCATCGGCGGCGCCAGCGTTCCGGTAGCAGGCAGCCAGGTGAAACACGTAGCGAATACCCGGCATTGAGGCCCTCACAACCTCGGGATCGTACACATTGCCCTGGTACACCTCCACCGCGTCCCGGAGTCCATCCGGCAGGCGAGCCGGAGAACGCACAATTGCCCGCACCCTGGCACCGGTCGTCAAAAGCCGGTGTACCAGAACTCGCCCTGTAAATCCGGTTGCCCCGGTTACCAGTACACGTTCCCCTGCAAAACCGGTAACCTCAGGATGCATGGCGCAATGCGTCTAGTTCGGCATACAGCGTCAGTAGCCGCTGCTTGAAGGTAGCATAGCTGTGTTCCCGCTCGATGAGATCCACAGCCCGGCCGGCACGTTGCCGGGCATGCTCCCGGTCCCGCAACACTTCCAGCAGGGTGTTCGCCATGGCCTCCGGCGTCGGATCACACAAAAAGGCAACAGCGTCGGTCAATACCTGGGTATGCGTCGGCAGGTTGGTAGCCACAACAGGAATGCCGGTATGCAGGTAGGAATATATCTTCATCGGTGTGTTCGTCCCTTCGAGACGGGGTGAAACCAGCACATCAGCCTGTTGAAGATAGGCCTGCAAATGAGCAACCGGTCGCGGTCCGGTAAAATGAACCCGGCGGGTAAGTCCCTGCGCTGTACACCAGGAGCGATACCGCTCCACATCAGCCGCTTTGCCACCGATGACCACAAGATGAGCAGAATCCTGATCGGCCAATAACTTGAATGCCTCCAGCAAAAGATCTATCCCCTGGTACCGTTCAAGATTGCCTACGTAGAGAAGAAGCGCACCGCTAATCTCGTAGGTCTTCCTCAAATCCTCTACAACCCCGCAAGATGATTTTCCTTCCAGCAAGGATATATCTTTAAGAACAGTAATATGCCGGGCCCCCTGTTCCGCAGCATAAGTTGCCAGTGCATCGCATACGGGAACCACCGCTGCGGCCTGTCGAATGGGTGCCCGCTCCAGTCGTTGCATCAGCCCGCGCAGTCGCGTCCCCACCTGGAAAGCTGCCGCCAGTTGCTCAGACAGCACCGAATCCATGTCGTAAACAAACGGAAGACCATACCAGCGGGCCAGGGGACGTACCCAGAAGACAGCTTCTTCGACGGCATGAACACAATCGTAGCATTCTCGGCGCAGTTGCCGGAGTGTAGTACCGATCAGAAGTCCGTCATAGAGTATCTTGGCCAGACTGAAGCCGGGCGATACGGTTGCCAGTCCGGGAAGGCGCCAGGTCCGGATGATACGCAGTCCCCGGTAGGCTCGCGACTGCCCCATGGGATACGTCACAAGATCCACCTCATGCCCCCCCTCCGTCAGAGCACGCACGAGATGATCTACCGCGATGGGGGTTCCCCGCTCCTCGTAGAATGGCTGAGGTGCGACAACCAGAATCTTCATACGGCACCTTGCCTCTCATACCGGGCAATGACCGGAGAACCGATGTGATGATGCAGCCTGAGCCACGCGGCTCCTCGCTCCAGCATGCGCGAAACCGATACTCGCTGCAAGGCACGATGCATCGCCATGGGCCACACGAACTGCCCGATGCGTCCATCGCATCGGAAGCCTTCCCGCGCAAATGCTGCGTCCACATCTCTGCTTGCAAGCACCCGATAGGGACGTGTGTCATGCTCAATCCGCTTCTTGGCAGCGAAGAACCAACCCGCCACGGCATTGACACTTTGCTTCGACGGGTAATCAACCAAAACCATCTTGCGTGCTACCCGGCATAGTTCTGCCACGAAGGCCGGCCAGTCTTCAACATGCGCCAGCAACCTGTATGCGATAACTACATCGAACTCCTGCGACGCAAAAGGCAGAGAGGTCAGCGGGCCCACGACGAAACGCACCGCCCCCTGTTCCGTCCAGGGCCTGATGTGCATTTCACAGGCAGGACTGCTCCCATGCACCACCACCGTATCGAAGCGCTCGGTAAGAACCGGAAGATTCTGCCCATGCCCGCCGCCAACGTCCAGTACCGAACCATCCTGGTCGCCCAGCAATCGACGCGTCACCTGCGCCTGGACATCCAGCAGCCAGGTTCCCACGGAACCGGCAAACCGCATGGCATATGCGGCTGTCGCCGTTTCAACGTCCGGTGCCGTCTCTTCGTCCTTGATCTCTGGAAACGTCATTTTCCTAATCTCCAGGCTCAGCCCGGCACAGGCCACGCACGCGATCACCCGCTTTCCGATGTCGACTCTGCTTTCCTCTGTGCCCGGCAAATCGAAACTGATCAGGCATCACCCGTCTCTGCCAGAAGGTCCTGGGAAGGGAGCACTGGCGACGACATCGACCCTACCCTTCCACGTGGTGGATCCGGCACATAGCGCCGGACAAGACGCTGCACGACGCGCTCGGCAACAGCGCGGGCTGTGGTGTACTTGACTCCTACAACGCTGATGAAACCCTGCGCCCCCCCCTGGCGCCCGTGATCGACGAGGACAGGCCTAGTGGAGGGCTCCGACGGATTGGAAGACCCGGCAGGGACATAGCCAGCATACACACGGTCGATCGCGGAAGCAGAGAGACGAAGTGCGGGCAGCGCCGCGTTGAGATCATCAAGAAATGCTTGCATCTCACTTGTCGTCGGCTCAGGGCGATCCATAACCGCATTCCGTACCGCATAGCCGGTTCCTGCTGCCAGTCTCCCTTCCCAGTCCGTAAGGAAATAAGTCCGGCGTCCGCGTCCGGGCGGTTTCACAGCCAGGACATCCTTCCCCCCCAGAGCAGGATGATCAAACCGAACGTTCCAGGCAAGCAAAGGCCGGCACAGATCTGGTGTGTTCACCCCCGCCCGTGTGGCAACAAGCGGCGACCAGGGACCGGCGGCATTCAACACCACCCGGGCAAAGAGCTGCCAATCCAGACCACGCTGCTGCTCCCTGAAACGTACACCCTGTACGACACCGTCGCGTACCACAACTTCCGTGACTTCCATATGGCTTAAAGCCCGAGCTCCGAGTGTACAGGCCTCAGCCAGCACCTGCCGTAGAATCTGGTTGGGCTGCAGCATACGCGCATCGTACCAGACCGCCGCTGCCTTCAATCCTGTTGCCGGGACAACGGGGAAAATCTCCCGAACGGCCTCAGGTGAGAGAAGGGTACCCGAAGGTAAGTGCCTGTCGGGCCGCACACCCCGGTTTCGGTCGACAGCGAGACTATCGTTAAACCACAAGGCAGTACGCATGATGAGGGGACGCAGGAAGCCTTCGCCGTAGAGCGGCATCACACAACGAAGCGGCTCCACCAGATCCGGATACTTCCGCAAAAACCAACGACGTTCGCGGACGGACATTCGAGAGCGGGCAACGTCCAGCGTCTGAAGATAGCGCAGCCCCCCATGCAAAATACGGAAATGGTTTGAACTCGTCGCCGCACCGAAATCGTCTCGCTCAATCAACACGGCCCGATACCCGGCCCGTGTCGCCTCTGACAGCAGCATAACCCCGTAAATGCCGCCGCCGATGATCGCGACGTCGAAATGTTCATCGACTACCGCTTCAGGGTCATACACCATGATTCTGTGTGAGATCACTCTTGCCCTTACCGACCTACTCTGTACAATTCAAACCCCATCTGCTGGTAATCGAGGCGCCACTCGTATTTGCGCCACTTCAGGACAGCGTGTTCCGTCAGCCAGGCAAACAATCCATCATCGTATCGCTGGTTACGGTACGTATCCACCAGCACCCAGACGCGTTGCTCGCCGCCCGTGTAGGGCGGCAGAACGGTTCGCCAGCGTGCCTTGCCGCCCAGTACTTGCAGCATACCCTCCGGTATTTGCTGTTCCAGATGATATCCGAGTGAGCGAGAAAACACGACCACGTGATCGCCGGGCCGGTAGCGTTCCTCCACCGCTTCGATCGCATCCAGGATGTCCAGGCTGGCCCTGCCGGTATAATGGGATATGAAGCCCGGCAAAAGGGCAACCAGCACCAGCCCGGTCACGGCATGACGCACCGGCCCGAAATTGAGTCGTGCCAGGGTCGCCGACACGACCGCACACAGATGGGCAGCCAGCGCAATGAAAAGCGGCAGCGTCGAAATGATATACTTGGCCCGCACCGGAGGCAGAATGAGAGCCATCACCAGCAGTCCAAGCACGGGAATCCCTATCCCCGTGACAAAGAACGTGCCCTGCAACAGGTCTCGGTGAAACAGGTGGACCAACCCGAACAGAGCCGCTATCCCGATCACCGGCTCCACATGCTGCACCAGCTGCAACATAACCTGCACCGGCTCGGCCCAGGACTCGGCCGTCAGGGCCTTCACGCCCCACGACAACGCAACCCGCACGAAAAGCGAAAGTGACACAAGCCCCAGCAATCCGGTTATCAGGACGTGCATGCGGGCAATCCGCCGGGAATAGCCCCGGGCGTCGGCGTCGCGCCGGCTCCAGATCCAGGCTGAAAAGACCACACACGAGGCAGGCACCAGTACGGCCGTGGCGTGGAACAGCACCCCCAGCACGTTCGCCAGCAGGGCCGCTGCCAGCAACCCGTAGCGATCCTCCCGCAACGCCCGGTAATACAAAAAGTAGGACAGGACGCCGAAGAGGAAAACCCCGCCGTAGAACCGGGCCAGCTGGGTATGATACAGATGCCAGCCGCTGAGCAGCACCAACACGCCACCGATCAGCGCGGTGGGACGCCCGAGCACCCGGCGACAGGCCCAGTAAAACACGGGGACACTCGCCGCCCCCAGCAACGCAGCCGGTAGACGTGCCGCCCAGGCCGTCTCTCCGAAAAGCGCCGTGCTCCAGACCACCAGAACATAATAGGCCGGCTGTACCAGGCTACGGGCCCGCTCGGCGGCGTACGCCACCGTGTAGAACTCGTCCCCGGCGATCCCGCCCTGCCAGATGCCCCACCCCCGGGTGATCAGAGCCAGCAAGGTCAACCCGGCGAGGGTGATCAACTCCCGCCGCGAATACCGATCGTCCAGCCGGTCCACACGCACCGTAGCAATACCCATGTTACCCGTGCTCGAGACAGTGAGCCGACGCCTTCCGGACCCGCTTCAAAAACTGCATACCAGCCTGGTTGCGAACGAAGCGCCCGGGTGAATCCCTCCGGCCGAATGCGCGGAGCGTAAGAGAAGAAGCCGCCAGCAGGGTCTTTATGTGATGCGCGGGCCCGGCGTGATCGACGGAGCCCGGAAGCATCACCCCGAAGCTACCCGCACGCCGGTACTCGTCCCGGAAAGGCAACGGGTCGCTCCCGGGCAACACAGGCACACCTCGTGCCGCCGCCAGGCGAAAGAGCGGCGAACGCGGCCAGAAAACGGGCCGTTTGGCACTGTCCCCCAGAAAAAAGAGCGGGAGGTCCGGGCGGGTCAACAACCTCCGAAGACGACGCCCCCGGGCCCCGAACCATTTCCCGAAACCCCAGGGCACGATCGGCAACGCACCGGCCCCTGCTACCGCCCGGATCACGTCTTCGATCGGCTGCCCGTCTTCAAAACGCCGGCGTGTACCAACCGCCAGCACTTCCATGTGCTCCCGGGTCACGATCTGGCGTCCGGCCAGAACCACCAGCATCTCTTCCGCATCGGACGTGAAGACCAGCCCCACCCCCCCGTCCGTCTCACGGCGACGCCACACGCGCCCTCCGGATCCCCCCGGAAAAGCCTGTCCGAGCGCCCTCAGTCGTTCGAATCCACATTCCCCGGCCCCTTCCGTCAGGAACAAAACCCCGGTGAACCGCCGGTTTCCTCCCTCCTGCCGCGCCACCCCGCTAAAGTTCGCGTGCGCGGCCTCCAGAAAAGCGACCGGGACAAAACAGTCGTGCAGATGAACGTGTGCGTCAATCAGCAGCAATTCGGCCGGGGCGAGATTCATGGGATCGACAGGATGTACCCTAATTGACGATCTGCTCGATCCGGTATTCTTTCAGGTCCTTCGCGTGGACGAAAATGATCAACTCTCCGACCAGCCCGATCGCAAAGAGCAGCACGCCCAGCACGATCAACAAAACGCCAAAGAGCAGTGCCGGGCGATCCGCCAGCCCCTCTCCCAGGAACAATCGCTGTACCACCAGGACGACGGAGAAAAGCACCCCGCCCAGGAAAACGAACAGCCCGCTGAGCCCGAAAAAACGAAGCGGCTTGGAGGTAAACTTGACCAGAAAGAAGATCGACAACAGGTCCAGCAACCGCCGGATGTAGACCCCGGCCGGGAAATACCTGGAGAAGGCATCCTGCTCTGCCTGCGGTGCTTCCACCTCCACCACCTTGAAACCGTAACTGCCGGCCAGGATCGGGAAAAACCGTTGCTGGTCTCCGTACATGTGCACTTCTTCGATCACGGCCCGCTTCATCACGCGTACACTGCACGTCAGGTCCTGAAACGTGACCCCGAGCAACTTCCGCAGGATAAAATGGAAAAACCGGGTTTGCAGCCGGTTCAGCCGGCTGTCGACGCGCGGCCAGCGTCGTACGATCACCATGTCGCTCTCTCCCAGCCCTTTCACAAGCGAGGGGATCACCGCAGGGTCGATCTGGTGGTAAGCCGGCAGGGTGAGGATGACGTCGCCTGTCGCCTGCTCGAAACCGGCGTTCAGCGCCGTGGCCTCCCCGTACCACTTTGCAAAAACCAGGATCTTCACCGGCTCACCCTGCTCCTTCAACCGCATGAGCGGGTCAAAAACGCGCGGATGCCGGCCCTCGATGACGAAAATGAACTCATACGACCGTCCCGTCTGCTCGAGTTGCCGCTTGTAGTCAACGTAGAGTTGCTCGATCGGCGGGATCCGTTCGGGATCGCGCACGGCAATCACCACCGACAACGCTACCCCGGATGCAACCGCATTGTCCATATTCAGAGAATGTCAACTTTCAAAAGGTGCTCGGCACGAAAGTTCGCCCGGGTGTAGACCAGCCCGCAGAGCACACCGAAGAGCAACAACGCGACGCCGAGCAACCCCCAGAGCATGCCTACGCCGAGGTACACGTACGCGGTGCTTTCCGGATGCATCATCACGTGAACCCCACTGAATCCCAGGGCTGCCACGCTGAAGGCCAGGCAGAGCAGGGACGTGATACCGAATCCGAAAAACGGCAGCCGGAAAGCCGTCATGATCGTTTTCAGGGCAATGATATCGAACAAGACCTTGTAGACCCTGGAGAGCCCGTACTTCGAATGCCCGTACTTCCGGGGGTGGTGGCGCACCTTGAGCTGGGCAATGGCCGCCCCCGAGAGGGCCAGCATCGTCGGCAAGAGCCGGTGCATCTCGGAATACAACCGGAACTTTTTGATCACTTCGGCCCGGTAGGCCCGGAGGGCGCAGCCGTTGTCCCGGATGGGCGTACCCATCACTTTCCGGATCAACCAGTTGGCAATGCGCGAGGGGATCTTCCGGGAAATCAGGCGATCCTTGCGTTGCTCCCGCCAGCCGGCCACCAGGTCATAGCCCTCGTAGACCTTTTCGACGAGCCGGCCGATGTCCTCGGGATCGTTCTGCAGATCACCGTCCATGGTCACGATGACGTCCCCGCGTGCCTGCTCGAAGCCTGCATAGAGCGCAAGCGTCTGCCCGAAATTTTTGCTCAGCTTGATGAGGCGCAACCGCCGGTCCTGCCGGGCCAGTTGGAGCGCCTGTTCGAAGGTGCCGTCCGTGCTGCCGTCGTCGACCAGCAACACCTCGAAGGTGTACCCCAGCGGCGCCACGGCCCGCACGATGGCCTCGCAGAGCGGCCGGATCGACTCCCGTTCGTTGTAGACCGGGACGACGATGGACAGCGCCACCGCCTGTTCGGAATCGGGGGTTCCAAGGCCGCGTCTCGCCCCGGCCAGTTGATCGGCAACGTCCGTGTTCACAGGCTCCAGGAGATAGAGGCAATGCGTTTCCAGGGAGGAGCGCTCCGGGCCCGCTCCAGCCAGGCCAGGAAAGCACGCAGGCCCTCGCGAAACCCGGTGGTGGGTTGATACCCCAGCAGCGCCCGTGCACGCCCGATGTCCGCCCAGGTCTGGGGAACCTCGCCGGGTTGTGCCGGCAGGTGCACGCGCCGGGCCCGAACGCCCAGTTCCTCCTCGATCGCGTCCACCATCTCGAGCAGCCCGATGGCCCGGTTGCTGCCCAGGTTGATCACCTCGTAGTTCGTTCGGTCGTAGTGCATGGCCGCCCGGATACCGGCAACGATGTCGTCGATATAGGTGTAGTCCCGCCGCGTCCGGCCATCGCCGAAGAGCGGGACGGGTTCGCCGGCGAGCATCAAACGGGCGAACTTGTGAATCGCCAGGTCGGGACGCTGACGCGGGCCGTAGACCGTGAAGAAGCGCAGGGCGATGAACCGGATGCCGTAGAGATGGCTGTAGACGTGCCCGAGCAGCTCTCCGCTCACCTTCGTGCTCGCATACGGGCTAATGGGCCGCAGCACGTGGTCCTCTTCGCGCCAGGGTACGTTGGGATTGACCCCGTAGACGCTGCTGGACGAACCGAAGACGAACTGCCGCACCCCCCACTCATGCGCCAGTTCCAGCAGGTTCTGCGTCCCGTTGACGTTGACCTGCTGATACTCGACCGGCGCCTTGATGGAGGGACGCACGCCTGCCCGGGCCGCCAGGTGCACGATCACGTCGTACCCTCCCGCAAGCCGTTTCCGCAGCCCCTCCAGGTCGCGGATATCCGCCTCCACGAGCCGGTACCGCTCGTAGTCCCGGTGGGAGACAATGTTGGCGTGCTTGATAGCCGGGTCGTAAAACGGGTCGAAGTTGTCGACGACGGTGACGCTGGCACCCGCTGCAAGCAACTGCCCGACGAGGTGGCTTCCGATGAAGCCGGCACCGCCGGTCACGAGGATGGCCTTCCCGGCGTGAACCTGCTCCAGATGCGGCTGATCGTTCAATGCATACACACGTTTTAGGTGATCTTTTCTGTGACCCTCAAAACAACCGCTCGGGGGGCACGTCCCGCAAGTACGGCGCGGTGGCGTCTTTGGGGGAGAGGATCGGGTCTTTCACCGGCCAGGCGATGGCCAGGTCGGGGTCGTCCCAGCGGAGGCCGCCGTCGCCGGGCGGATGGTAGACATCGGTGGTCTTGTAATGGACGAGGGCCGTCTCGCTGAGGACCACGAAGCCATGGGCGAAACCCTCGGGCACGTAGAGCTGCCGGCCGTTCGCGCCGGAGAGGATGGCGGCCGTCCACCGGCCGAACGTCGGGGAACTGCGCCGCAGATCCACCGCCACGTCGAACACCTCACCCTGGAGAACGGTCACGAGCTTGCCCTGCGGGCGCGGGTTCTGAAAATGCAGGCCCCGGAGCACCCCTTTGTGCGAGAAAGAGACGTTATCCTGCACGAACTGCTCCGGCAACCCGCATGCATGATACCGACGGGCCTGCCACGTCTCCAGAAAGTAGCCTCGTTCGTCCGGGTAGACGTCCGGCTCGATGAGGAGGACGCCGTCGAGTTCGGTCCGGTGTACCTTCATGCGGTCGGGGAGGCGTCGAGGGGGTGCAGGCGGGGGTCGGCGAGGAGGCGGAGCAGGTAGCGGCCGTAGGCGCTGTTGGCCATCGCCTGCGCCTGCCGTTCGAGCGCCCCGGCGTCGATCCAGCCGAGCTTGAAGGCCACCTCCTCGGGGCAGGCGATCTTGAGTCCCTGCCGCGCTTCGATGGTCTGCACGAACAGGGCTGCCTGCTGCAGGGCATCGTGCGTGCCCGTGTCCAGCCAGGCCAGGCCCCGCCCCATCAGCTCGACGTGCAGCCGGCCGCGCTCCAGGTAGATGCGGTTGACGTCGGTGATCTCCAGCTCCCCCCGTGCCGAGGGCTTCAGCGAGGCGGCGATGTCGAGCACGTCGTTGTCGTAGAAGTACAGGCCGGTGACGGCGTAGTTCGACTTCGGGCGTGCGGGCTTCTCCTCGATGCTCACGGCCCGGCCGGCCTCGTCGAAGGCGACGACGCCGTACCGCTCGGGGTCGCGGACGTAGTAGCCGAATACCGTGGCGCCCTCGGTGCGTGCGGCCGCCCGGCGGAGCTGTTCGGGCAGGCCGTGCCCGTAGAAGATGTTGTCGCCCAGGATCAGGCAGGAGGGGTCGCGCCCGATGAAGTCCCGGCCGATGACGAAGGCCTGTGCCAGCCCCTCGGGGCGCGGCTGCTCGGCGTAGGCGAGGTGGAGCCCCCACTGGCTGCCGTCGCCCAGGAGCTCTCGGAAGCGCGGCAGGTCGTGCGGCGTGGAGATGACCAGGATGTCACGGAT
This sequence comes from Rhodocaloribacter litoris, assembly GCF_011682235.2. Taxonomy (NCBI): domain Bacteria; kingdom Pseudomonadati; phylum Rhodothermota; class Rhodothermia; order Rhodothermales; family Rhodothermaceae; genus Rhodocaloribacter; species Rhodocaloribacter litoris. The sequence goes on from NZ_CP076718.1 coordinate 1,061,906, forward strand.
CCCCGCCAGCATGAGGGTCGTCAGCGGGTAGTAGATCATCGGCTTGTCATAGACCGGCAGGAGCTGCTTGCTGACGACGCGGGTGATCGGGTACAGCCGGGTGCCGGAGCCGCCGGCCAGGATGATGCCTTTGCGCTGCATGGTGCTGTCGTTGCGTGTGGAGATGCGCCCCGGGCGCGTCAGACCACCTCCGCCATCTGCTGGAACTCGGGGTGCGAGGCAGCGAGCTCGTCGAACGTGCCGGTGGCGTCGATGCGACCGTCCTTGAGGAAATAGAGGCGGTCGCAGCGCTGGACGGTGCTCAGCCGGTGTGCGATCATGAGGACGGTGCGGTCCCGCTTGAGGGATTCGATGGTCTCCATGACCCGGCGTTCGGTCTGGTTGTCGAGCGCGGCCGTGGCCTCGTCGAGGACGAGCACGTCGGGGTTGTGGTAGAGGGCACGGGCGAGGCCGACGCGCTGGCGCTGGCCTCCGGAGAGGCGCACGCCCCGCTCGCCGGTCACCGTGTCGAGCCCCTCGGGCAGGCTCCGGACGAAGTCGGCCAGCTGGGCGGCTTCGAGTGCGGCCCACACCTTCGCGTCGTCGATCTCGCCGTCCGGGATGCCGAAGGCCACGTTGCGGCGGAGCGTGTCGTCGAGCAGCACGATGACCTGCGGCACGTAGCCGACGTGGTCGAGCCAGCCGCGGAGGTTGTCGTGGATGTCCACCCCGTCGACGGTGACGCGCCCCTGCTGCGGCCGGAGCAGGCCGAGGATGACGTTGACCAGGGTCGACTTGCCCGAGCCGGTGCTGCCGACGAACGCCACCGACTCGCCTTTCCGGACCTCCAGCGTGACGCCGTGGAGCGCCGGACGGCCGGCATCAGGATAGGTGTAGGTGACGTCCTCGACGCGGATCACACGCTCGAAGGCTAGCGGCGGCGGGGGCGGCTGCTTCTTCTGGCGCTTCCACGACGGCCCCTCCAGCCGCTGCAGGTCCTCGACGATGTGCGGGATGGCGGCCCCGCTGAACTGGATCTGGCTGATGCTGCCCACCATCTGCCCGATGCTCTGGCGCAGCCGCACGATGGCGGCCCCGTAGAGCGCCAGCATCGGCACCAGCGAGGCCGCGTCCGTCCCGACCAGTACCAGCACCATGACGATCCCCAGCAACCCCACCACGGCCACCATCTCGAGCACGTTCGGCGAGGCCTGGCGAATCACCTGGTGTAGCCGCATGACCCGGGCAAAGTTAGCCACGCTGCGGTGAAAAACCTGTTCGAAGTAACGCTCGCGTCCCAGCACACGCATGTCTACGAGGGCCGAGAGCCCCTGGGTGACAGCCTTGATGACCTCCTTTCGTTCGTGCTTGGCCTCGATGCCGTAATGCTGCAACCGGTGTTTGAAGATGCGCAGGAAACCCCAGCTCGCCCCGCCAACCAGTGCGATCCCCACCACCGCAATACCCGGGGTGGTCACCAGCAACAGCACCACGGTGAAAAGGGTCATCATGCCCGCCATCGTCAAGGTCAGGAGCGGGTTGATGACGCCGGTCATGATCTCCTTCGTCTCCGTGGTAATGTTGCGGAGCAACTCGGCCGTGTTGCGGTTCAGGTGAAATTCCCACGGCGCGCGCAGGTAGGCACGGAAGAGCCGGTCGGCCAGGCGCACCCGGTGAAACTCGGTAACTTGCACCTGCAGGTAGTAGACGCCGTAGAGATAGAGGTTCTTGAACAGAAAGACCACGATCAGCAGGCCGGCGCCCCAGAGCACCAGCTCACGACCAGTGGTGATGTCCAGCGCTTCCAGGATGGAGGCGGCCGCCGGGATCGCCATCACCTTCTCCGGGACGGCCAGCGTGGCCACGAAAGCGGGCACGGCCCCGATGCCCACCACGTCGAGGAAGGCCCCCAGGATCATCATCACCAGCAGGCCCAGGTACTTGAGCTTGTCCTGCCGGCTGAAGAGCGGTCGTATGAGGTTCAGGCGTTCGAGCATAGGTCAGTCGTTCGTCACGCCGGCCAGGCCCAGGCGTCGCAGATCATACTTGCCGTCGGTCACCTCGCGGCACCAGTCCAGGTGATCCAGGTACCACTGCACGGTCTTTCGGAGGCCGGTCTCAAAGGTCTCCGCCGGTCGCCAGCCCAGCTCCCGCTCGATCTTCGCCGGGTCGATCGCGTAGCGAAAGTCGTGGCCGGGGCGATCCTGCACGAACGTGATGAGGTCTTCGTGCCGCGGCACCCCGGGGTCGGGCGCCAGCTCGTCGAGCAGCGCACAGATGGCCCGCACCACGTCGATGTTGCGTCGCTCGCTGCGGCCCCCCACGTTGTAGGTCTCTCCCGGCGTGCCGTGCTCGAGCACCGTCAGCAGGGCATCCACATGGTCGTCCACGTAGAGCCAGTCCCGCACGTTCTCGCCGCGCCCGTAGACCGGGATGGGCTTGCGCTGGATGGCGTTCAGGATGACCACCGGGATGAGCTTCTCGGGATACTGGTACGGGCCGTAGTTGTTCGAGCAGTTCGTCACGAGGACGGGCAGGCCGTAGGTGTGGTGCCAGGCCCGCGCCAGGTGGTCGGAGGACGCCTTGCTGGCCGAATAGGGCGAGCTGGGCCGGTAGGGCGTCTCCTCCGTGAAATAGCCCTCGGGGCCGAGCATGCCGTAGACCTCGTCCGTCGAGACGTGCAGGAAGCGGAACGCCGCCCGGCCGGCCGCATCGAGGCCTTCCCAGTAGTGACGCGCCGCTTCGAGGAGCGTGTACGTGCCGAGGATGTTCGTGTGGATGAACGCCGCCGGCCCGTCGATGGAGCGGTCCACGTGCGACTCGGCCGCCAGGTGCATCACGGCGCAGGGGCGGTAGGTGGCGAACAGCCGGGCGACGGCCTTCGCGTCCGCGATGTCCACCCGTTCGAAGTGATAGCGGGGGTCGTCCGCCACCGGGGCGACCGTGCTCAGGTTGCCCGCATACGTCAGCTTGTCGACGTTGACGACGGTGTAGCCCGTGCGGCGGATCAGCCGGCGCACCAGCGCCGAGCCGATGAACCCGGCCCCGCCGGTAACCAGAATGACTTGTTTCATCTTCATGCTAAGAATGCAAAGCGGGCACGGCTCCGCCACGTCGGTTACATCTCGAGATGAAAACCGACCGCTCCGTACGGTTCCGAAGAAAACAGGGCGGATTCCCGGCCTGTCCAAACCCGGATACGGACACAACTTACAATGCTAACACATCGACGAAACAGGCGGTCCCTTAACACATCGTCAAGAAATGACGGGCAGACCGCCGGCCCGATCGTATGGTTCCATCGATGCTACAGCATGCGGATGCCTTCTCCGACCTCACCGTGTACACGGCGCTGTTTCCCATTGAAACCCGAACGCGCCGTATACACGTCCGACAGACTGCCGAAGCGTGCCAGCGACGAGGAAGCCCTCCGGCTCAACTCCCCCGAGACACGCGTGCAGGGATACCCGGAGGAGATCTTTTCTCTCTTCGGCCGTCGAGATGACATGAGGGTACGGATTGTATCTGAGCGCTCTGTCAGAGATTGCGCAGCCGCTCGACCAGCAGGGCAACGGTTCCGATGCTGGTCAGGATGGTCAGCGCATCCCGCCACTGAAAGCCCTGCCGCACGCGAGACTCGACCATGACGATATCCCCCTCCTGCAAAACCGGATAGGCGCCGGGATGAGCCAGCATCTGCTCAATAGGTTCGTCATAGAGCACTTCGCGCCGCCCGCCTCCCGTCTCCCGGAAAAGTTTGATCCGATACTTGACGGACTGCCCCGGCCCGCCGGGTGCCATGGAGAAGCCTGTCAGCGCGAGCAGGCGGCCCAGATCGGTGCCGTCGCTGACCTCATAGATGCCGGTGCTCGCCGACCCGACCACGAGCACCTGGATGGTTGCATCACCAGGCTGGGTGAAGACATGGTATGACGTCCCCGTTGCGGTGATGCTGTTGTGGCGCCCGAACGCCTGCCCCTGCGCGGGCAGCGTCGCCAGGCCGGTCACCAGAAGCAGGGACAGTATACAGAGGATACGCATGGTAAAAGAAGCTCCTTAGGGCACAACACCGCAGGCCCGAAACGCAGTGGTTTGCCGGATAAAACGGACAGGGGCGTCTCCGGTTGTTCAGCCTTCCGTGAGGGCCTTCACGTCGCGATAGCCGTAGGTACCGTATTCGCTGGTATACTGTGCATAGCGATCGTAGTGGCGAAAACGGTACTTATAGCCGTAGGCCATGGACACGTTGAAGCCGTTGAGCACGGTTCCGATCGTCGGCGTCCCGACACTCTCGAGCGACTCCACGGCGAAGTCGAACTCGCCTTCCTTGGTGTGCCCGGCCCGCACGACGAGCAGCGCGAGGTCGCTCTGGGTAGCCAGCAGCGCCGCATCGGTGGCCACACGCACCGGCGGTGTATCTATGATAATGACATCGAACTGTGCACGCAACGTCTCGAGCAGGTCGCGCATGCTCCGCGTGGCGAAGAGCTCCGACGAGCGGGAAACCACCTTGCCGGCCGGAACGATCCAGAGGTTGTCGATCTTCGAGCGCACCAGGCGTTCGTCGAAGGCGGGGTCGCGCGCGAGGAAGTGCGCCAGGCCCGGCCCCATTTCAAGGCCGAAGAGCTGGTGAATGCGGGGGCGCCGCAGGTCGGCATCGATCAGCACGGTACGGCGCCCGGCCTCGGCCATGACCACGGCCAGGTTGGCGGCCGTGGTGGACTTGCCCTCCTCCACGCTGGCACTCGTGACGACGATGGTCTCCACGACAACGTCCGGCCGGCTGAACTGGATGTTGGTCCGCAGGTGGCGGTACGACTCGACCACCGGCGACATCGGGTTGAGCAGCGTCACCAGTCCGGTCGCGAGGCGTTGCCCGTCCCGCTCGATGAAGTCCTTGCCGCGGGCTTCCTCTTTGATCATGGGCCGGAGATCCGGCACGGTCCCCAGCACCTTGTACCCCCGGTGACGAAGCTGCTCGGGCTTGAAGAAGCGGTTGTCGAGCTTGTCTCGGACGATGGCCAGCCCGAGCCCGGCGAGCAGGCCGAAGAAAAGCCCCAGCACGAGATAGCGCATGCGGTCCGGGCGCACGGGTTCCGCGGGCTGCTTCGCCACACGGAGGACGCGGGCATAGCCCGGCTCCGACTCCTCGGTGACGCGGACGTCCTGCAGCCGGGATACGACCGCCGCGTACATCTGCTCGGCATACTGGCGCCGGCGTTCGAGTTCGGTCATCTCCCGCGCCTGCTGCGGGATCGTGCGCAGCTCACGCTGGTACTCCTGGAGGCGCCGGTCCATCACCCCGATCTTAGCCTCCAGCTCGCTGATGGCAATCTCGGCCTCGGCGACCTGCTGCCGGAGGTTGGTGACGTAGGACAGCCCGGCTTCCCCACCGGAAACCCCGCCGGTGGCGGTCACCTCGTCGAAATACTGCTGGGACAGTTCGTCCAGCTTGTTCCGCAACCGCCGGATGTCCTGGTTGAGGGGGGCCAGGCGCGGATCGTCCGGGCTCAGCCCCGGATTGCGGCGGAGATAATTCTCCAGGTCCAGTTCTTTCTCGGTGAGTTGCGCGCGCACCTGGCGGAGCTGTTCATCGAGGTTCGAGGCAATGCGCTGCACCAGCCGCGGGCTGATCTGGCTCAACTCCTCCTTGAGCACCTGGAGCGAGGCCCGGCGCGTCTGCAAGTCGATGCGGGCGGCGTCCCGCTGTGCCTCCAGTTCGGCGATCTTCTGGACGAGGTAGCTGCCGGCCTGGTCGAGCCCGACGGCGCCTTCCCGGCTGAGGTAGGCCTGCACGGAGGCCTCGGCCTCCTGCAGCTCCTGCAGGCGTTTCTGCTCCTGTTCCTCCAGCAGCTTACGCGCCGCCGTGATGTGGGCGCGGCTCGCCTCCTGCGTCAGGTGCACGTATTCCTCCGCGTAGAGGTTCGCCAGGAGCATGGCTTCCCGGGGCGAGGTGCTGACCCCGGTGATGCGGATGATGTTGTTGCCGTCCCGGCCCTCCGGCTCGAACCGGGGGTAGCCGCTCAGGGCAACCCCGGCCAGTTCGGGATTCGTCTCCTGCTCATGCTGAAGCCGCCGGTGGACCCGCCGGTGCAGGCTGTCCGACAGGTAAAGCAGCTGGATCTCGCCCATCAACGTCCGATCGTTTCGGGCAAAGAGGTTGTCGTCGAAGCCGGCCGGCGAGGTGGTCGTTGCGGTGGTGGTACGCCGCCCCTGCAGGTCCAGGATCACGAAACTCGCGGCTTCATACTCCGGCTCCAGCGTGTACGTGTACGCGGCCACGGAACCGGCAACGACCAGAAACGCCAGGATGATGAGCCAGCGACGGCGGTAGAGCAGGTCCAGCAGGTTTTCAATCTGGGCCCGGCCGCTCGGGGCCGGCATGGCCTCGTAATAGGCCCCCTCGCCCCCGTCCAGGCCACCGGCATAGCCATCCGGTCCTCCACTACGCCTGCGATAAACTGAAGCCATAAGCAGTCACTCAAGAAATGGGGAGATCAGACGACCTGAGACACCAGGGTGCCCGTCCGGCACCATCGCCCCGTGTTACGTAGCTACCGTTGAAAAGATCGAATCACAAAGCCTATGCCGAACACAACACCGCTGAAAGGTCGAAGCAGCACGGGGCAGGCATAGCCCGGCCATGTTTTCACTTCATGAACCATCAATATACTGAAAGTATAGCGCTTTTGATGCCGATGTCCTAACAATTTTTCCGGAGTCCCCCGATCCGGCCGGTTCAGACGGGACCCTCAACCCAAACACGGATGATCCTGCAAGGCTTTTCGATCTCAGCTTGAGCCGGTCTCTTCAGGCTTTTATCAGTTTCTCGTCTCATCCTGGGACGTGTCCCCGCTTTCAACGCGGCCCGTGTGCCCTGGTCTCTTCTGGCATCCTCCTTGCAGATGTCGTCGCCCGAAGAGGCAACCGGCTCTCCGATCCCGGACCTATGCACCTATGATCTCACTGTACACCGAGCAACGGCACATCCAGGCAGTCCTGCACGAGACGCTCGCCGAGCTCCGGCGTGCCGGCCGGGAGGTAGACCTGCCGGTTCCCGTACGGAAAGCGCTGGCCTACATCCACGAGCACCTGTTTGAAGAGACCCTCGACGTGGCGGCAGTATGCCGGCACTGCGGGCTCAACAACCACAACATCTCGAGCCGCTTCAAACGCCATGTGGGCCTTGGCATGCGGCGCTACATCGAACGGGGACGCCTGGAGGCGGCTAAACGCCTGCTGCACCATCCGGAACTGAGCATTCTGCAGATCGCCTGGGCCGTGGGATACGCCTACCCGGAATCGTTTGCCCGGGCCTTCAAGCGCTATACCGGCTGCACCGCCACAACCTACCGGGCCAGACTGTTAAGAAGAAATGGCAAGACGACACGCGACGCAACCCTTCAGCAAACCGCTTACCCTGCCGGCAGGACGTACCCGCCCCCCGGGAAACTGTAACTTTTTTTAACCGGCGCTCCCGCATTTGCCAACACCCGTTTTTTCACGCATATTGGGTTAAGGTTCGCCCAATGATTTTAAACCCGGAACCTGCGAACCGCCATCATCTCACCAGAAACCTATCTGTGCTGGTCGGGCATGATGATCGTTCCCATCCCTGCCCCTTAACACTGGAACCCGGCCATGAACCCTTTGCTACGTAGCGGTGTTGCCGCACTGATCGCCCTGCTCTTATGCCCGGCAATCCCCTCCTTTGCCCAGACGAGCACGGTCATTACCACAAACAACAGCGCAGCCACCATCACCATCGAATTCCTCGGGAAGGTAGACAACGGTAACGGTACCTACACCTGGAGCTACCGCGTCACGGAAACCAGCGGCAAAGATCTGAGTCACTGGATCCTGGGCCTGTGCATGGACCTTTCCAAAGTCATCGCCTACACGCCCGGCGCCTCCGATGCCGGCATAGGGGACGTTGAGAAAGGCCCTGACGGCGGCGGTACGTCCATCACCGGCATCAAATGGGAAGTCGAGGACGATTTCGACGACAACGGCACCGATGGCGGCGACAGTCGCATTTTCTCCTTCACGCTGAATATGGACTTCGCCATCGGACCGGTACCCGTCGGGGTCAAGTCGGGTGGTTCGGGTGGCCCGTCCCAGCAGGCTGGTACCGGCAGCATCAACGGACCGGTCTGCACGACGGGTGACCTCTGCGTCGGCGTCGACCCGGCCGACCTGCCTTCCTGGGACGGCAACATCACCGAACACCATGACGGCACGGGCTCCGCGACCCTCAAGGCTCCGCTCGGCCTGCAGCGCATCGAGCTGTTCAGCAACACCAACCTCGAACTCAGCGACGTGCAGGATACCGGAACGATGGCTTCCCTCGTCGGTCCCGGCATGTTCGAATGCAGCGTTCCCGGTACCGTAGGATGCCTCAAGTACACCTGGACGGGTGACGAAGAAGATGCGCCGACCGAGGTGAAACTCGTGCTGGTAGCCCCAGGACCCGGCCGCTCATTCTTCTTCGTCCACTTCAGCGACCTCTGCGATCACACGGTCCGGATCGACCCCGAGCTGTACCTGTACGCCGTCGGTACCGAAACGCTGGAGGCACCGGAAAGCTTTGCCCTGGAGCCGAACTACCCGAATCCGTTCCACGGCACTACCACGATCCGCTTCATGCTGCCCGAGGCTGCAACCGTGCGCCTGGCCGTCTATGACCTGCTGGGCCGTGAGGTGACCACGCTGTTCTCGGGTGAGCTGCCGGCCGGCTCCCACACGGTCTCCTGGGCGGGGCGTGACGCCCGCGGCGCCCTGCTGCCCAGCGGCGTCTACCTCTACCGCCTGGAGGCCGGCACCTTCGTCCAGACACGGCATATGACCCTGCTCAAATGAGACATGCAGCGGCGGTGGAATATCCTCGGACGGTATTCCTGCCCCCTGTAAACCCCTTTCATAAAAAGGAATAGAAGCCATGAACCTGCATAGAGAAGAAAACAAGGACCTGCATCCCGCACAGAGTCCGACGGCTTCCCAGAAGCCGTACGAACCGCCGGCCATCACCCAGTCCGGCACGCTGAAAATTCAGGCGGGCTCGATATGCCTCTGGACGAAATGCTAGGCTCCGGATGCACACCGGAACGTCCGAACCGCACCGTATCGCGCACACCCGATACGACATTCTGAACCCGTACGCAGTCCCCCGGGGCCGGCACGCTGGAAAGCGGCCGGCCCCGCTTTCTTGGCACCTCCCGTCCCTCACTTTCCTTTGCCTCAATCCATTGTGTAATGAAGAGGGCTTTGCTACCTTTCCCGACACAACTATTACGTAGTGAATGGTCATGCTGCGATCCGTCGTATTCCTTACCGGCTGGCTGATTCTTGCGCTGCCGGGCCGGGCCCAACCCCTGTCCATCGTCTCCACCGACCCGGCCGAGGGGCAGGCCGGCGTGCCGCTGGCCAAAGTCGTCGTCTTCAACCTGAGCAAACCGCTGCCCCAGTTCGGATCGGTCTTCGTCAAACGCTTCACCTGGTCCCCGATCGACTCGACACGCCTCACCGTCTTCGGCCACGACCAGGACGAGGACGGCAAGCTCACGGTGGTCTTCTTCACCCTCCAACACACCCCCGGCACGGACTTCTCCTTCTTCGTCTACGGGGTAAAAGCCGCCGACGGGAGCACGATGGAACGCCCCTTCGCCCTCAACTATTCGACCGCAACCGAGATGGGCACGCGCCGGGTGAGCGGGACGGTCGCCATCGCCGCCGGAACCGCCACGCGCACCTCGGCGAAGCGGGCCCGGCTGCAACAGGTCGTCTGGGAGGTGCTCGAAGCCCAGGCCGAGCAACTCGAACGAGCCGTCTGGGCCGGAGCCGCCCCCTACGTACCCGCCAAAACGGTTGCCCGCCCGAAAACGGGCATGACGGGCGAGCTTGACCTGGACAAGACGGTGGTGCTGCTGCTGGACCGCTACGTCGTCGACCGACGGTCGTGGCGCATCCACGCCGCCGCGGCCATCCAGGAAGACGCCACGTTCACCTTCAACCACGTGCGCGACGGCACCTACTGGCCGCTGGCCATCAACTGGGACGATGAGGAGGGCGAGGTCGTCGCCGCCTACGGCTTCTACGACGCCGACGGCGACCTCGAACCCGATCCGATCACGGTCAGCGGCGGCGACGTGACGGACCTCGGCGTCGTCCTCGAGGAAATCAGCGTCGGCACCGACCCGGACCCGGCCTCCCCCCGGCCGTTCACCCTCCACCCGAACTTCCCCAATCCGTTCAGCCCACCCACCGAAATCACCTTCGACGTGGGCCGGCCCGGTCCCGTCCGCCTGACGGTCTACGACCTGCTCGGGCGCACGGTGCGCACCCTGGTCGACGGTTTCCGGCCCGCCGGCCGTCACCGGGCCTCCTGGGACGGCCGCAACGAAGCAGGCGACGCGGTGGCCGGTGGCGTCTACCTCTACCACCTGGAGGCCGGCGGCCATACCGAAGGCCGGCTCATGACCCTCGTCCGCTGACCCGCCGAACCGGTGACGCAACCCGGCGTTCGATGCTTTCCCCGACAGCCAGAAAACGAGAAGCACGGGTGTTTGGTCGCATACGGCAGTGGCACCGCCGGCTGGGCGGCTTCCGCCTGCGGGATCTGTGGTGGGGGCTACAGATCCTCGGGCTGGTGACGCTGGCCACCCTGGTCAAGAGCCGGGTGTCCATTCCCCGGCTCGTACGCCTCTTCGACGCACGTCCCCGCCCCACGCCGGGCGGCGACTGGCAACGCCTGAACCTCATCACACGGGGCCTGCTCCGCCGCACCCTCCGCCGCGACTTCTGCCTGCCTCACGCGCTCGTCCTCTTCCACTTCGGCCGACGATGGGGCTACCCGACCCGCATCTTCATCGGTGCCCGCAAAAACGAGCACGGGCTCGACGGGCACGCCTGGGTTCGTATCGACGGCACGGCCGTCCCCGGCCTGACGCCACCCGAGAACGCTTTCACCACCTTCTACGCCTACCCCGAAACGCCCTCGTGAACCGTCTCGCTGCCGAACGCTCCCGCACTTACAAACTCCATGGCCTCGCCCTGACGATCCACACCGACGAGGAAATCCTCCACACCGCCGTGGGTCGCCTGCTCGGTCTGCTGCGGGCCCATCCGGCGACCGGCGGGGCAGCCGGGGGGCTGACGCTGCGCTTTGCCCGCACCCTCGGCGCGGTCCCTCCGGATGCCGTCCTCGTGGATACGCATGAGCGCGGAGTGGAAGTACTCTCGGCCCGTACCGGCCGGAAAACAGCGGAGCCGCTCTACCTGCGCCTCGACGACTCTACGGTCGAACTGGCCCCGGCGCAGGGGACGGCCACGTTCCGGCTTGCCTCGGAGATCTATGACGAAGAGGGCGTCCCCCATCCCGGCCCCCTCTTCGACCTGCTGATCCTGAGCCTGCTGATCCTTTTCCAGCCCCGCGGCCTCTATTTACTGCATGCCGCCTGCCTTGTCCACGAAGAGGCCGGCGTGCTCCTCTCGGCCCACAGCCGCAGCGGCAAGTCGACGCTGGCCACCGGCCTGGTCTGCGCCGGATGGCGCTTTCTCTCAGACGACATCCTGCTGCTGCACGAGCAACCCGCCGGCGTCGAAGCCCTCGGCCTGGGCACGCAGTTCCGCCTCCTTCCGGACACGCTCCGCCGTTTCCCCGGCCTCGCCGCCCGCCCGGATGCCGCCCCCTTCGTCGTCGAAAAACACCACCTCGACGTCGACGTGCTCTTTCCCGGTCGCTATACCCCCCGGTGCCTGCCCCGCGTGCTGGTCATCCCCGAGCTCGCCGACCGCCCGGACAGCGAGCTCCAGCCTCTGCCGGCCTCGAAGGCCCTGCTGCATCTGCTCGGTCAGACCACCCTCCTTTTGCGCGACCGCCACCTGGCCCGGCGACACCTCGCCACCCTCAAGCGCCTGGCCTCGCAGGTCCAACCCTACCGCCTCCAGGCCGGCCGCGACCTCTACGACGATCCCGCGAAGGTCGCCACGCTCCTGACCCCGCTCCTCAAACACCTCTGAAGACGAACCGACACGGTTTCGGGTGCGTTGAGCGCCCATCAACACGCACAATCCTTTGACCCAACCCGGCGGCGGATAGCCTGCAATCCGAAACCTGGACCTCCGATGCCATGAAAACCCTTCTTTTCTTCCGCCACGGCAAATCCGACTGGGAAGCGGCCTACGACCACGATCACGAGCGCCCGCTGGCGAAACGCGGGCGGAAGGCTGCCCGGCGCATGGGACGCTTCCTTGCGGGCATCGGGCAGTACCCGGACGCCGTCATCACCTCATCGGCCGTACGGGCCCGGGCGACGCTGGAACTGGCAGCCGAGGCCGGAGCCTGGCCGGCCTGCCCGGTCCGGGTGACCCGGGCACTCTATGAAGCGGCGCCCGACGACCTGCTGCGCGAGGTGCGCCAGGAAACCGATGACACCGGCCGGCTGATGCTCGTCGGGCACGAACCCGCCTGGTCGCAGACCATCAGCGCCTTCATCGGCGGCGGGACGCTCCGCTTTCCGACCGCCGCTCTGGCCCGCATCGACCTGAACGTCGCCCACTGGGCCGACGCGGCCTTCGGCCAGGGCACCCTGATCTGGCTGGTGATCCCGAAGGCCCTGCCCTGACGTGCCGTCCCCTGGCCGGCCTCCGGATGCGGCCCCGGGCACCTTTCCGATTCCCTCGCGGGTACCGTACCTTCACCCGGCGCATACCGCCCTGGAACCCCCCGCCGTTCTTCGATTTTCCGAGCATGCCGGATCGCCTGCGCACGTTCTTGCTGGCCGAACCTGCGGACGTCCCGGCGCGGACGCGCCAAGAAACCCTGGCCGAGGCCCTGCAGGTTGCCTTCCGCACCACCGCCGAAGGTCCCTTCCGGCTGGTGCGCCGCTACCTCGACACGTTCGACGGACGCGTCGAGGCGGCCGGGGGGGGTCTCTTCGTGGAAACGCCGGCACCTCCACACCGGGACGGGCCCGCCTTCATACTCCGGTGGGAAACGCACACGCCGCCGGCCCCGCAGCACAGCCTCCCGGTCGAGTCGGTTCCGGAGCGAGCCGGCGACCTGCCGCCGGGCCCGTTCCGCACGGCCCTGGCGACCGTCATCGCCCCCCGGATCCTCCTGCCGGTCTTCGAGGTGGCACGCACCGCCCGGCGCCTGGAGGTCCGCAACCCCGCCGGTAAGGTCGTGGCCCGGCTCTTGATTGCCGGCCCCGGCACCGTCCGGGCACCTGACACGGACCAGACGGCCACGCTGCCCGGGCTCGTGTGGCTGTTCCCGGTGAAAGGCTACCCGAAAGCAACACGCGCACTCCTTCGCTTTCTCCGGGAATGGAAGCACCTCACGGAAACGGAGGCCCACGAGTTCGAACTCGCCCGGGCCGCCCTGGGCCGCCCGCCCCGCCGTGCCGTCCAACCCGGCGCCGGTCTGGAACCCGGAGAACGCGCCGACCGGGCCGTGCGCCGCCTTCTGGGCCACCTCCTCGACACCCTGCGGGTCAACGAGCCGGGCCTCCGCGACGGACGCGACCCCGAGTTCCTCCACGACTACCGCGTTGCCCTCCGCCGCACCCGCACGGTGCTCGGCCAGCTCAAACGCCTCTTTCCGCCGGAGGCGCTGGCGACCTTCCGCGCCGAATTCAAGTGGCTGGGCCAGATCACCGGCTCCGTGCGGGACCTCGACGTCTACCTCCTGCGCATGGACGCCTACCGCAGCCACCTGCCTGCACCCATCCAGCCCGACCTGGACCCGCTCGCCGCCTTCCTCGAACGACGGCGACGTGAGGCCCATGCCACCCTGGTTGCCGCGCTGGACTCGCCCCGCTACACCGCCCTCGTGCACGACTGGCGCACCTTCCTGGAAGCTCCCGTACCTGAACCGCCCCCGACCCCGGAGGCCGGCGCCCCGATCCGCGACGTCGCAGCCCGGCGGATCTGGCGTGCCTACCGGCGGGTGTTGAAAAAAGGCCGCGCCGTCACCCCGGCCTCCCCCCCGGAAACGCTCCACGCCCTGCGCATCGCCTGCAAGAAGCTCCGCTACCTGCTCGAAATCTTTCACCCCCTCTTCCCTTCCAAACCCGTCAAACGTCTCGTCAGGGACCTCAAGGCCCTGCAGGACGTGCTCGGAGAGCACCAGGACTTCGCCGTGCAGCAGGAAACACTCCAGACCTTCGCCCGGCAGATGGCCGCCGAAGGAACGGCCCCCGCCGAGACGCTCACGGCCATGGGACGCCTCGAAGCCCACCTGGCCGACCGGCAGCGACAGGCCCGCGAGGCCTTCGCCGCGTGCTTCGACCGCTTCACCCGGCGCAAAAACCGCGACCGCTTCACCCGGCTTTTCAGGCCGGCCTCCTGACGCCCACCCAGCCGCTTCCACCATGCAGCTCCTCGCCGTGTACAACCTCAAGGGCGGCGTCGGCAAGACCGCCACCGCCGTCAACCTGGCCTACCTCTCCGCCCGCGACGGATACCGCACGCTGCTCTGGGACCTCGACCCCCAGGGCGCCGCCAGCTTCTACTTCCGCATCAAACCCCGGATCGACGGCAAGCTGCGACACCTCATCAGAGGCAAAATCACCCCCGAAGCCCTCGTCAAAGGCACCGACTTCGAACGGCTGGACCTGCTGCCGGCCGACTTTTCCTACCGCCACATGGACCTGGTCCTGAACGAGACCGGAAAACCGGAGCGCCGGCTCGGCCGGCTCCTGCGTCCCCTCGCACCGCAGTACGACCACCTCGTCCTCGACTGCCCGCCCGGCATCTCGCTCGTCTCCGAGAGCATCTTCGGCATTGCCGGCCTGCTGCTCGTGCCGTTGCTGCCCACCCCGCTCTCCCTGCGCACGTTCACCCAGCTCCGCCAGTACCTGAAGCACCAGCCCTTCCCCGACCTCAGCGTGCTTGCTTTCTTCACCATGGTGGACCGGCGCAAGCGGCTGCACCGGGAGGTCTGCACGGCGTTCCTGGACCGCGACGACTTCCTCAAAACGACCATCCCGTATGCAAGCGTCGTCGAACGCATGGGGGTCGAGCAGGCCCCGCTGCCCCACTATGCCCCCCGTACGGAGGCCGCGCAGGCCTATGAAGCCCTCTGGGCCGAACTCCGCGGGCGCCTCTGGAAACCGGCCGGCCCTACGACCTGACACGGTTCCCATGCCGCACCGGTGTGACGCACGGGTGGCCGGGGATGACGAAACGATACGGCAGGTCCCTTCCGAAACGCACCCCGACGCGCGGCGTCGCCACGACGGCGGGCGGCGGCGCACCTTGCGCCAGGTAGAGCGGCGGCCGGGTGAGGTCGGCTCCGTGATGCCGCCGGTCGAGGTCGAAAGCCTGGCAAAGCCGCCCCGGCCCGGCCGCCAGGCCGGCCTCATGCCGGGCCGCCGGGCGACGCGCCCACATGACATGCACCCCCTCCTCCGGCGCGACGGCGCGGATCAGTACACCTCCCGCCACGCCCTCGGGCTCGGTGACGACGTTGAGCAGCCAGTACACATGTACCCGGTAGAGGTAGGCCGTGCCCGGGCGGCCGAAAAAGTCCAGGGCACGCCCCTCCGGGCGGACCCGCTCCGCCACGGGATCGAAGACGCCCCAGCTCCGCCATGCAGGATCGTCCGCCGGGTACGCCTCCGTCTCCACGATGGTGCCAGCCCGCCGCACGCCGTCCGCATGCTCGTAGACGAGCCGGCAACCGACGAGCGCCCGCGCCACCTCTACCGTGGAACGTGCAAAAAAGTCACGGTCGAGCGGGGATGGACGATGCATCGGAAACTGGAGAAATTGCAGATCGGCTATAGCGATGGTCGCCGGCTTTGACTGTATGAAAGAGCTGGATTCTTCCCGAGGGCCCGTAACCCATCAGGCTGCTGCCCCGTAAGGCCCTGCGACGGTCTTACGCCGGCAGATGCTCTCTTCTTCCCCGTCACCCAGCCCCCTGCGTCATGAAAGCAAAGCTGATCTACCTGCTCCTTGCCGCGCTCGCCGTGCTTGGCGGCCTGAATGTTTTCCAGAGCCTGCAGGACCGGCTGCGGCCCCACGAGGAGTACATCGCCGTCGAGCACGTCGACTTCGATAAGCGGCAGACCGTCCACAGGGAAAAAGTCGTCGCCTCGTTTCCGGTCGATGACGACGCGGGCGGCGAGGTGGTTATCGACAAACGTTTCAAGGTGAAGCCCGGCGAGCGCCTCCTCGTCGAAGTGCCCCATACGGACGTGGTCATCGAGACGGGCACCGGCGACGAAGCCCATATCCGCCTGACGCTCGACGGATCCGACATGAAACGGGCACGCGAGGTTTTCGAGGAGATGGACTTCCGCATAGAACAGACGGGCGACGCGGTCCGCGTTACGGCCACGTCGCCGCGAGGGGGCTGGTCCCGGGACGACGTGGGCGGGGCCGAGTTCGATCTGCTCATCCGCATTCCCACCCGCTTCAACGTCGAGATCGCGACGAGCCACGGCGATCTCGTCCTCGCAGACCTCGAAGGAGAGGCCCGTGTCCGGACGTCCCACGGCGACCTAGAGGCCGGTCGCCTGCAGGGCAACCTTCTCCACCTCCAGACCTCGCACGGGGACCTGTCCGCACACCGGCTCTCCGGCGAGGTGGTCCACCTGCAAACGTCGCACGGTGACCTTGCCGCGCGGGAGGTCGTCGCCACCCGGTTCGAGGCGTACACCTCGCACGGGGACATCGCGCTGGGCGACGTCGAAACCGCCGGCCTCAAAGCCCGCACCTCGCACGCCGACTTGCGTATCGGCCGGCTGGAAGGCCGGGCCGACCTGGCCAACGCCCACGGAGACATCGAGGTCTTCATGGTCAAACCGGCGGAGGCGACCCTTCAGACGAGCCACGGCGACATCCACCTGAGTTTCCCGGAATCCTTTGCGGCCGACATCGACCTGCGCGGCGAGCGGGTTCACCTCGGCGGCGCCGGTCCCTTTTCCGGCGACCTCGAAAAAGACCGGGCCCGGGGTCGCCTGGGCCGCGGCGGCCCGCCGATCACGGCACGCACCTCGCACGGCCGCGTCACCCTGGCGCATCACTGAACGGCGGCGCTCCGGGCTCCCTCAGGCATCTCCCTTGCGGGTCGTTTCGAGGTGGGCGAGCAGCTCCGCCGGTTCCGTCGCCGGCCGGTGGCAGGCAAAGTTCCGGCAGACGTAGGCCGCGGCCCGGCCGTCCACCGGGTGCTGGGCGGCGGTGAAGGGGGCCAGGCGGGTGATCGCCGCATCGCCCGGCGGGCGCAGCAGGACCACCTTGTTGGGCAGGTACGTCCGGCGAAGCACGTCGAGCAAGGTGCGGGTGTCCTCGGCCCCGGGGTCGCCGGCGACGACCACCTCGTAGGTGGGACCGGCGGCAAAGTCGAGTGCGAGGAGAAAGCCGGTGAAGGCCGAAGGCATCCGCTTCACGAAGGAGCCGGCCCACTCGCCGAGCGCCGCGGCCTTGCGCTCGAGGGCGGCATCCCCGGTGAGCCGGGCCAGCCGCAACAGGTTCAACATGGCGACGGCGTTCGCCGAAGGCAGGGCGCCGTCGTAGACGGGTTTCTGACGCGCCGGCAGGGCCTCGCCGTCCTCCGGCGTGAGGAAGAAGCCGCCAGCGGCCTCGTCCCAGAAGTGTTCGAGCAGGGTGCGGTTCAGGGCCAGCGCCGCTTCGAGGAACGTGGTGTCGAACGTCGTTTCGTACAGTTCGATCAGGCCCCAGACGAGGGCGGCATAGTCGTCGGCCAGGGCGGGGATGCCGGCCTGGCCCCGCCGCCAGCGGTGCAGGAGGCGTCCTTCCGGTGTGCGCATCGTCGAGAGGAGGAAGCCGGCGGCCCGCCGGGCGGCTTCGGCGTAGGCCGGTGCGTCCAGGACGCGGGCCGCCACGGACAGCGCGGCGATCATCAGCCCGTTCCAGTCGGTAAGCACCTTGTCGTCCTTCTCCGGATGCACGCGCCGCGCCCGGTGCGCAAAGAGCCGTTGCCGTAGCTGCTCCCACCGTGCGCACAGCGTCTCCACGGGTATCCCCTGCGCCGCCGCCGTCTCCTCCAGCGGCCGCCCCAGGTGCAGGATGTTCTCCCCGGTCCGTTTTCCGGTCGCCTCCTCTGCAAAGTTGCCTTTTTCCTCCACCTGGAAGAGCTCGATCACGAACGCGGCGTCCTCGGGTCCCAGGACCTCGCGCAGCTCGCCGGCGGTCCAGAGGTAGAACTTGCCCTCGCGCTCTTCACTGTCCGCGTCCTCGGCGGAATAGAAGCCGCCTTCGGGCGCCGTCATGTCGCGCAGGACGTACGTGAGCACCTCGCGCACCGTCCCGGCGAAGCCTGCCTCTCCGGTCGCCTGGTAGGCTTCCGCATAGGCCATGACGAGCAGTGCCTGGTCGTAGAGCATCTTTTCGAAATGCGGGAGCACCCAGCGGGCGTCGGTCGCATAGCGGTGAAAACCGAAGCCGACGTGGTCGAAGAGGCCGCCGAGGCGCATCTGCCGCAGCGTGTGCGTGGCCATGTGCAAGGCCTCCGGCTCACCCGTGCGCTTCCAGTAGCGGAGGAGGAAGAGCAGGATGTGGGGCGAGGGAAACTTCGGGGCCCGGCCGAAGCCGCCATGCCGTGCGTCGAACTGCCGGGTGAGCTGGTGAAAGGCGATCCGGAGCCAGTCTCCGTCCATCTCGACGTTTTCCTCCAGCGGGCGGGTGGTCTGCCGGAGCGCGGCGGTGATCTCTTCGGCCGAGGCCTCGACCTCGTCGCGACGCTCACGCCAGAGCCGGGCGATCCGGGGCAGGAGGTCCAGCATCCCGATCCGCCCGAAACGGCTCTCCTTCGGCAGGTAGGTGGCCACGAAGAACGGTTTCTTCTCCGGCGTCATCACTACGTTGAGCGGCCATCCGCACGCATTGCCGATCATCTGGCACACCGTCATGTAGAGATGGTCGATATCCGGCCGCTCTTCCCGGTCCACCTTGATCGAGACGAAATGCTCGTTCAGCAACGCGGCGACGTCCTCGTCCTCGAACGACTCGTGCTCCATCACGTGGCACCAGTGGCACGTGGCATAGCCGATGGACAGGAAGATGGGCTTGTCTTCCGACCGGGCTTTCTCGAAAGCCTCCTCGCCCCACGGAAACCAGTCCACCGGGTTGAACCGGTGCTGGAGCAGGTAGGGACTCTGTTCGCGGGCAAGACGGTTGGGGCGCGGCATAATCGGAATGGGAGAACGGGTGTCGCAGGGTCCACCGGCACCGGTCGAACGAGACGCGGCCCGGAAGGTGGTTATAAGCACCGCTCCCGGCTTTGTGCCCCGTTCCCGGCCCGGCGGGTTCCGGGCAGGCCGGAGAGAACATGGGCGGGCCGGCGGGCGTACCGGAGACACCTCCGCCGCCCAGACCATACCTTCATGACGGCACGTCCTTCCCTGCTCGCCATCGGCCTGAGCCTGATGTTGCTGGCCGGCTGCCGGGCCACCCGCCCGGACACGGCACCGGCGCCCCCGGAAGAGACCACCCTTTCGAAGATCCCGGCCGGCGCGCACGGCACGGTGCCGGCGAAGGACGCCCCGCGTTCCCGCTTTGGCAGCGGCCTGCAGGGCCTGGCCCTCGGCGCCCTGGCCGGCACCCTCACGAGCTTCGGCGTCCTGCTCTTCGGCGACTCGCACGAGAAGGCCCGGCTCGGCGTCAGCACCCTGATCCCGGCCGGCGGTGCGATCGGCTTCGTTGCCGGCCTGGTCCTGGGCGGCAGGCGTACGGAGACGGACGGACCGGCCCCACCCCTTCCGGTGATCCCGGATACGCTGCACGTCCAGGCTCCGCTCCCTCCGGCCGCCGACACCGTCGCGGTGGATCCCCGGCCCCTGCCCACCCTGCCCATCGGCCCGCCGGCTTCCGACACGGTGCACGCCGCCCTGCCCGACACTGCCGCCGCGCCGGCCGCCGTCACGGCAGACACGGTTCGCACCCCGGCGCCCGAGCCCCGCACCCGGGAAGACCTCCCCCCGCGGCGCGGCTGGACCATCGTGGTGGCCTCCCTCCGGGACCGGGACACCGCCGTGCAGGTGGCCGGCCGCTACCGCACGCTGCTGCAACCGCACGGCCTGGAAGCGGGCGTCCTGGAAAGCCAGGTGAACGGTGTCGTTCACTTCCGCGTCATTGTCGGCCCCTTCACCTCGCTGCAGGCCGCCACGTCGGCCCGGCGCCGGCTGGCAAACGTCCTGCCTCCGAGTGCCTGGCTGCTCCGGCATTGATCCCCTCCCGAAGAAGCCAGCCCTCAGACGAAGTAGAGGGGGCGCAGGCTGAAACAGAGGAAGAAGATGAGGATGCAGAGATAGCCGAGCCACCGGCGACCCGGCGTCAGCGGCTCCGGCTGGAGCACGGGCGGGTGCTCGACGCGTACCAGAAAGACGAGCAGCAACGAGAAGACCAGCCATCCGCTGTAGCCGAAGCGCTGCATCGCCGGTCCCACCCACTGGCTGGCCGCCACCAGCAGCATGATGCCGAAGAGCACCGGCGCGATGATGCGGTGGTCGCCCTCGAACACCCGGTTCAGGTAGAGAAAGAGGATGGCCGAAAGGAGGAGCCAGGCCAGGACCGGCCCGCCCCATTCGTGGATGGCGGCCAGCAGCACGTCGTCGGTATCCATGAAGCCGATGGCGCCGGAGACGAGCAGCAGCATGAAGAAGCCGTGAGCCAGGCGCCGGTGCCACACCGGCCCCACCAGGGCATAGAGAATGTGCCCGCCGTCGAGCTGGCCGACCGGCAACAGGTTGAGCGCCGTGAAGAACAGCCCCAGCCATCCGGCGAAAAGCACCGGGTAGTGATACAACTCGTACATCGGCGGGACTTCGGGAAAGAGCCGGGCCAGTAACCAGAACAGCGGCGTCTGCCCGACGACCAGGCGCAGCCCCTCGGTGCCCGGATCCGCCGGCAACATCTCCTCCGGGAAGGTGCCGTGCTGCCGGACGTAGTCCTTCAGGACCTCGTGCCCCCCCAGGTCGAAAACGTATGCGGGGGGGGGCAGGGTGGCCAGGGCATAAAAGAGCACCCCCAGGGCCACGACGAAGCCCGCCAGCGGCCCCGCCGCCCCGATGTCGAAGAGCTTGCGCGTGCTCGGGATCGGCTCGCGGATGCGGATCACCGCCCCGAACGTGCCGATCCCGATGAACGGCGCGGGGATGTAGTACGGAAGCGAGGTATCGACACCGTGTCGCCGCGCGGCCACGTAATGACCGAACTCGTGCACGGTCAGGAAGAGCAGCAGCGCCACGGCAAAGCGCAACCCGTCGAGCAGGAAGGCACCGAGCCCGGCCTGTTCGTATACCAGGACCCGCCCGGCCCACGTACCGCCGGCCTGCACCGTGGCCGCCAGCGTCAGCAGGAAGAGCAGCAGGTGCAGCCAGTAGCGGTCCCGGTGCTTTCGCTTCGGTGCCTCCCGGCGGCCGGCGAAGCGGCCGTCCTGCACATACGAAAACTCGGTCCGGGTTGTGGGTTCCACGTACGCTTTTCCTCTCGTTGAAACGCCGGGTCGTGCCGCCGGGCCGGCCATCCTGCCGCGTTCCCCGGCCGCGTGCCCGGCTCTCTACGCTTCCTGCAGGCGAAGGTTCACCGCGGCGTCAGAGCGCGGGAATCAGTTCGTCGAGCAGTTCCTCGTTGGAGGCCGTCTTCTGGATGTGCCGCATGAGGGCCTGCATGGCCTCGATCGGATGCCGGGTGTTCAGCGCACGGAAGAGCCGGTGGTGCTGGTGCACCTTGTCCCCCAGCAGCAGCTCCTCGTTCCGCGTGCCGCTCTTGCGCAGGTTGATGGCCGGAAAGATCCGCTTGTTGGCCATCTCGCGGTCGAGCACGATCTCGGCGTTGCCGGTGCCCTTGAACTCCTCAAAGATGACCTCGTCCATGCGGCTGCCCGTCTCGATGAGCGCCGTGGCGATGATCGTCAGCGAGCCGCCGCCCTCGATGTTGCGGGCCGCCCCGAAGATGCGGCGGGGAATCTGCATGGCGCGGGCGTCGAGACCGCCGGAAAGGGTGCGCCCGCTGCCCTCGACGTACAGGTTGAACGTCCGCCCCAGCCGCGTGAGCGAGTCGAGCAACAGGACCACGTCCCGCCGGAGCTCGACCAGGCGCTTGGCATATTCGAGGGCCAGCGTCGAAACGCGCACGTGGTTGTCCTCTTCCCGGTCGTTCGACGAGGCAAAGATGGTGGCCGGGGTGGAGCGTTTGAAGTCGGTCACTTCCTCCGGCCGCTCGTCCACCAGCAGCGCCACGAGCTCCACCTCGGGATGGTTCTGCGCGATGGCCGCCGCCATCTGCTTGAGGATGTACGTCTTGCCCGTGCGCGGCGGCGCCACGATCAGCGCCCGCTGCCCCTTTCCGAGCGGCGCCGCCAGGTCGATGACACGCATCGTCACATCGCCCGGCCCCGTGACCAGGTTGAGCTTCTCGTTCGGATAGATGATCGAGCCGGACTCGAAGTCACGGGTGCGCGCCCACGTCTCGGGCGGCACGCCCATCACCTTGTGCACACGGTGCACCTGCAGGTCTCCCTTCCGACCGGGGCGCAGGGTGCCTTCCAGCAACACGCCGTCGCGGAGCTTGTGCTTGCGAATCAGCGGCGGCGGCATGAAGGCATCGTTCGGTCCCTTGGGCAGATCGTGGCGAAATTCGCGGATGAACCCGAACTTCTTGTCCCCGATCATCTCGAGCATGCCCGTGAACGGTTTCTCAGCCATAAACGTGTTTGGATGTGTGAATAACACGTGCCGATCCGGTGCACCTCCTGCCAGAACACAGCGGCACCCCCGGAAGACACAACCCGGAAAGAAAATCGAGATCCGAACCGGATCCTGCGAAGCAAACCATGCCGTCGACCGGCTACCTGCTCTGTGGCGCGGCGAAGCCTGCCGCGTCCCCGGATGCCCCTCCGATCCCGTCGTCCTGCGGGAACATATCACGGCCCTCCCTCTCGCCACACGACGAGCACACCTCCTCGGAAATAACGCAAAACGGACCCGGCACGGCTTCTCAAGCAAAGACAGGGGCGACGTCGTCCGTTCGTCACATGCGGGCCCTGGGAACCCTCCGGAAAAAGCCCCGTGACGAACGCTCGAAAACCGGCCAGGATAGAGGCGCCGACGCTGTGTCGTGTGGAACGACGGCGCCCCTGGATGGTTTCCGACCCGGTCTCCGGGAGACCGCGCCGGCTCAAACGACCGGACCCGGCGCCCGGTGCCACGACGCCCCCCGGCCTCCTCCACCGCGTTGCATGCCCCTATGTCCACGACGCCTGCCTTCGGTTACGAACAGCTGTACCTGGAACGCAGTGGCCCCGAGGAAGGCCCGCCGGTGCTGCTCCTGCACGGATGGGGCAGCCGGGCCGCCCTGATGCGGCCCGTGGCCGAGGCCCTGTCCGATCGCTACCGGATCTACAACCCGGACCTGCCCGGACACGGGCACTCGCCGCCGCCGCCCGAGCCCTGGGGCGTGCCCGAACACGCCGCCCTCGTGCAGGCCCTGATCACCGGCGAGATGAACCCGCCCGTGACGATCGTCGGCCACTCGAACGGCGGGCGGATCGCCCTCTACCTGGCCAGCGACCCGGACACGGCCCCGCTCGTCCGGCGGCTCGTGCTCGTCAGCCCCTCCGGCATCACCCCCCGCCGAACCTGGCGCTACCATGCACGCCGTGCCCTGGCCCGCACCCTCAAGGCCCCCTTCGAACTCCTCCCGGCCCCGCTCTCGGACCACGGCCTGGACTGGCTCCGGCACTCGCTCGTCTGGAAAGCCCTGGGCTCGTCGGACTACCGCGCCCTCGACGGGGTCATGCGCGGCACCTTCGTCAAAACCGTCAACTGCCACCTCGACGACCGGGTGCACCGCATCACCGTCCCGACGCTGATCTTCTGGGGCGACCGGGACACGGCCGTCTCGCGCGAACAGATGACCCTGCTCGAAACCCGGATCCCGGACGCCGGCCTCGTCGTCCTCGAAGGCGCCGGCCACTACGGCTACCTCGACGACCCGGACACCTTCATCGCCGCCACCCGGTATTTCCTCGAACACACCTGACGTACGCCGTCGTCTTCCGCACGCGATCCCTCGATGATCCTGATCTACGTTCTCGCCGTCGTCGCCACGCTGTTCGCCGCCTGGAGGGCGGGGCGGCGGCTGCGGTTCTTCCTCCATCTGTTTCAACTCGAAGGCTACAAGCCGGCGGGCTACCTGAAGTGGCTCCGGGAACGGCTCCGGGACGCCGTCTTCCGCCGCTCCCACGCGGCCGGCCTCGGCCTGCTCGCCCTGGCCGGTGCCGGGTACCACCTGCTCCGGGCGCCGTTCTGGACGACGGTGCTCGTGCTCCCGGCCTGGGCCGTCGCCTTCGCCTCATCCCGGCGATACCGGCGGGCACGGGAGAAAAAGCCGCTGGCCTACACGAACCGGATGAAACGGCTCCTGGGTGTGGCCGCCCTGCTGGCGGCGGTGCCGGTCCTGACGGGACTGCTCCTCGCACTTCGGAGCGGCGGGCTCGACGGCTTCCTCCCCTATCTGGCCGGTCTCTTCGTGGCCGATCTGGGCGGGCCGCTCTGGGTCCTTCTGGCCGCATGGCTCCTCGGCCCGGTCGAACGGTCCATCCAGGAGGGCTTCAAGCGCCGGGCGCGTCGCCGCCTTGCCCGCCGCCCCGACCTGACGATCATCGGGGTGACGGGCTCCTATGGCAAGACGAGCGTCAAGTTCATCATCGCCGAGCTGCTCGGCTGGCGCTACCAGGTGCTGGCCTCTCCCGGCTCATACAACACCCCGATGGGCCTCTGCCTGGTCGTCAACGAACGGCTACGCCCGGAACACCAGGTGCTCGTGCTCGAATACGGCATCCGCCATCCGGGCGACATCCGAGAGCTGTGCGAGATCGCCCGGCCGGACCTGGCCGTGGTCACCACCGTGGGGGTGGCCCACCTCGAAACGATGGGGTCCATCGAAAACATTGCCCGGGAGAAGGGCAGCCTGCTCGAACACATGAAACCCGGCGGCCCGGTCGTGCTCAACGCGGACGACCCGCGCGTGGCCGCCATGGCCGCGCGGGCCAGCGGGCCGGTCTGGCGCGTCTCGGTCGAGGGGCATCCGGAGGCCGACATCATCGCCCGCGACCTCCGCTACGGGCCGGAAGGCACCACCTTCGTCGTCCGAGACGAGACCGGGCGCGAAGCCACCTTCCACACCAGGCTGCTCGGCAAGCACAACGTGCTCAACATCCTGCTGGGGGTGGCCGTCGGGCGGGCCATGGGACTGCGCCTGCGCCAGATGGCCCACGCCGCGGCCCGCCTGCGCCCCGTCGAACACCGGCTCCAGCTCCGGCAAGAAGGCCCCGTCACCGTCATCGACGACGCTTTCAACAGCAACCCGGTCGGGGCCCGCAACGCCGTCGAGATCCTGGGGCAGTTCAACACGGGCCGCCGCATCATCGTCACCCCCGGCATGGTGGAACTGGGCGAACGACAGTGGGAGGAAAACCACCGCCTCGGCACCCACATCGCCCGCCACGTGGACCTGGCGATCCTCGTCGGCGAGAAACAGACCGCCCCCATCCGGGAAGGCCTGCGGGAAGCCGGCTTCCCGGACGAGCAGATCCGCGTCTTTCCCGGCTTGTTCGCCGCCCGGGACTTCCTGAAGACCTACCTCCGCCCGGGCGACGTGGTGCTCTACGAGAACGACCTGCCCGACCAGTACGACGAAGCCTGACGGCGGCTTGCGTTTGAGCGACGGCCCGGCGTAACATGACGCCCCGCCCACGCTCGGACGAACCTGCCCACCCCACGATGCCGCCGACGACCGCGACGGAACGGGACCTCTGGAACCGGGGCTACCGGCTGGTCGCCGGCGTCGACGAAGCCGGGCGCGGCTGCCTGGCCGGGCCTGTGGTCGCCGCCGCCGTCATCCTCCCTCCCGAGGCCGCCATCCCCGGCCTCGACGACAGCAAAAAGCTCTCGCCGGCCCGGCGCGAGGCGTTGCTCTCCACGATCCAGGCCGAAGCCGTCGCCCTCGGTGTGGGCCTGTGCTCCCCCGCCGAAATCGACCGGATGAACATCCTGTGGGCGGCCCTGGAGGCCATGCGCCGGGCCGTGGCGGCGCTCACCCCGTCCCCGGACTACCTGCTGATCGACGGCAACCGCTGCTTCCCGCACTGCACCTACCCGTTCACGACGCTCGTCCGGGGAGACGCCCGCAGCCGCAGCATCGCCGCCGCCTCCATCGTCGCCAAAACCACCCGCGACCGCATCATGCACGACCTCGACCACCACTTTCCCCAGTACGGCTGGCGCCGGAATGCCGGCTACCCCACACGCGACCACTACGAAGCCCTGGCCGCCCACGGCCCGACCCCGCTTCACCGCCGCTCCTTCCGGCTCTCGCGCGACTGAAAGCCGGAGGTGGCCTTCGCCCCCGCCGGTCACCACGAAGGCTCGACGGCCACAGAACACGCCGGAATTTTCAAATCCCGAAATTCGTACACAGCCCGCCGATACCGATCCGGGACAGACCATGCGAACCCCCGCCCGCCTGCTGCTCGCCACCGGCCTCCTGGCGGCCGCCGCATGCAGCCCCCAGACCGAACCGCCGCCAGAAACGCCCCGCACCACCGGCCGGGTCGAACGCCTCGACGCCCGCCTCGACGAACTGGTGCCGCCCGGTGCCGTCTTTGAGATACTGGCCGAAGGATTCGAGTGGGCCGAAGGACCCGTCTGGCGAAAAACGGAAGGCTACCTGCTCTTCACCGACATTCCGAAGAACACCATCTACCAGTGGTCCGGGAACCGGGGCCTGCAGGTCTTTCTGCGTCCCTCGGGTTACACCGGCTCCGACCCGCCCGGCGACGAACTCGGCGCCAACGGGCTGGCCTTCGCCCCCGACGGCCACCTCGTGCTGTGCGACCACGGCAACCGGGTCGTCGCCCGGCTGGACGAGACCAACTACACCCGCGTGACCCTGGCCGGCGGCTACGAAGGCCGGCGCTTCAACAGCCCGAACGACCTCGTCTTCCATTCCGGCGGCGACCTGTACTTCACCGACCCCCCGTTCGGCCTGCGACACCAGGACGCAGACCCCGCCAAAGAGCTGCCCTTCAACGGCGTCTATCGCCTCCGCCCGGACGGCACGCTCTCGCTGCTCATCGAGGACCTGACCCGGCCGAACGGCATCGCCCTCTCGCCGGACGAACGCACCCTCTACGTCTCCAACGCCGACCCCGAACGCCCCGTGTGGATGGCCTACAACCTGCGCCCGGACGGCACGCCGGAACAGGGCCGGGTGTTTTTCGACGGCACCGCGCTCGTACGCGCCGGGAAACCCGGCCTGCCCGACGGCATGGCCCTCGACCGCGCGGGGAACCTCTTCGCCACCGGCCCCGGCGGGGTGCTCGTCTTTTCACCCGACGGAACCCACCTGGGCACCCTCGAAACCGGCCGGCCAACCGCCAACGTCGCCTTCGGCGAGGACGGCTCTACCCTCTTCGCCACCGCCGACGACACCCTGCTGCGCATGCGCCTGACAACCCGGGGACTCGGCTTCTGACCGGCACCGGACCCCGGGGAATTTCCCCACAGCAAATTGGGGAATTCCCCCCTTTCAACCGCCCCGAACGCCTCGGTATCATGCAATTGTTCCCTGCGCGTATGGGGCAGGGGTTTCGAACAAGGGTGATTGACTTGGCCCACTCCCGCGTCACCCGGAAAAGGCGGTTCTTCGGAGCCGCCTTTTCTCGTTTTCCTCCTGCCGCCCCGCCAAAGGATGCCGTGCGACGCCGCGCCACCTGTCCCGCAGGCAACGGGGCGGCCTCCATACCCGACCACGGCCTGCAGGAAAACGCCTCCTCTCCCGCCTCTCCCCACCACACCTCAGACCTTTACGATTTAAGGGTGAGATAAAGAGCGATGAAAGCCCACGGCTTCAGGGCTATCTCATGGGGCCGTCCGGCCGCAAGGGCCGTGTAACACGGCCAACGCGGCCCTACACGGCCAACATAGCCCATGTGGGATGAAATCGCCAGCAGAGTGTGACACACTAGGACGCGGAACGCGTCCAATGTCGTTGGCTTGTGTTAACTTTATACACATAGCGGCGTGTACGCGCCGCATAGGTTTGTAGATACTCGCTAAACGATGCGCAGAACGTTCAAATACCGCCTCTATCGATCCAGGAAGAACAGGTACCTGATCGAGCAGATCCATGTGGCTGCGTCCATCTGGAACCACTCGGTTGCGCTCACGCGCAGGTACTACCGCCTCTACGGGAAATACCCCGGCGCGAACCGGCTGATGAAGCACATCGCTAAACTTCGCCGTCGCAATCCGTACTGGCAGAAGCTCGGTTCACAGGCCGTGCAGGACGTAATCCAGCGACTCGACAGGGCCTACCAGCGCCTCTTCTCTGATCGCGCCGCGTCTGGACGCGGTCGCAAAGCCGGGCGGCCCGGTTTCAAGAGCCGACACCGGTACTCCTCGTTCACCTTGAAACAGGCTGGGTGGAAGTACCTCGGAGGTAACCGGCTCCGCGTAGGCCGCCACAATTTCAAGTTTGTCCTCTCTCGTCCGCTTGAGGGAGAGATCAAGACGCTGACCATCAAGCGTGACCGCTGCGGGGATCTGTGGGTTTGCTTCTCCGTCGTCGTTGCCGATGTCGCCCCTTCGGCAGTAGGCTGTAATGGCCACGCCGTTGGACTCGATTTCGGACTGAAGACGTTCCTGACGACCTCGGATGGAGACAGGTACGAAGCCCCACAGCCTCTCAAGCAGAGCCTTAAGGAGATGGCAAAGCGTCAGCGTAGTCTCTCCCGTAAGCTCCGAGGCTCGAACAACCGCCGCAAGGCCCGTATCCGTGTGGCCAGGCTGCATCGCCGCATCGCAGATCAGCGGCGGGACTGGCATTTCAAGTTGGCCCACAAGATCTGCGACGGCGCCGACGTGATCTGCCTTGAAGATTTGAACCTGAAAGGGATGCAGGCCATGTGGGGCAGGAAGGTTGATGATCTCGGCTATGGGCAGTTCGTGTCGATTCTTCGGCATGTCGCACAGAAGCGCGGCAAGACCGTGGTGCAGGTGGATCGCTTCTTCGCCAGTAGCAAGACCTGCTCGGACTGCGGAGCCTTGAATCAGACGCTCAGCCTCTCGGATCGGGAATGGGTATGTGCTTCGTGCGGCAGTCTGCATGATCGCGATGTAAACGCGGCCATAAACATCTACAGGGAAGGGGCATCTTCCCTTGGGGTAGGCGACGTAAGACCGTCTACCACCCCACCGAGGTGGGGTGGGACGGCTGTCGCTGCCTGATCCCAGGATCCCACGTGCTTCAGCCGTGGGAGTATGTCAAGACATTTTTTCAACCTTGGGACTTAAAAAATATCTTCCCCGGACGATACTATGCCGTGCCTCGTATACCTTGCGCCCGGCGAACGTTCAGGGCATGATATGGTATCCTCACGCCGGGCCCTTTCTTCCAACCCGTTCTCTCTACAAAAGCCAGCAGCCCTATGCCCTCTTACAAGCCCTCCATCCTTCTCGTCGAAGACAGCGAGCACACCCGTCTTCTCGTCGAATACTGGCTCAAAGACGCATTTGAACTGCAGGTGGCCACAAACCCGAAAGCGGCGCTCGCCGTCGCCGACCGTCCCTACGACGTCCTGCTGATCGACATCAACCTGGGATCTCCAAACAACGGCATCGACCTGCTGGCGACCCTGCGGAAGCGTCCCGATTTCGCCCACACGCCGGCCATCGCGTTCACAGCCTACGTTATGCCCGAAGACCGGGAGCGCCTGCTCAAGGAAGGGTTCGATTATTACCTCGGCAAACCGTTCAGCCAGCGCGAGCTCCTGGAAGTGCTGGGCACCGCGCTGGCGCGCCCGTGCACCACCTGCTGAGGATTCTCTCCCGGCAAATTCTACCCGCTTCATGAAATCTTTGCCCGGAAGAACCGGTTAACGTCCCGGGAACACCGTGTCCTTTCCCGCACGCACACGCTGGTACGTGTTTTGACCGGGGCCGCCCGCGCAAGCTCACCCCCCTTGCCGGACCGGCACCACCCGTCGAAACCCCACGTGTTTGCCGATGCTGATTTTTACGAACGCCCCTGCGGCTTCCTCTCCTACCCGCAACCCCTCTTTTCTGCACGCCCTTCGTCGCCTTGCGGACCGGCTGTTGCCTTCGGACTGGAGCCGAACCGAACGCCGGCAGGGCCGGCTCCTGCTGTTCAGCCTGTTGCTTTTGCTGGCGCCGGCCCTGTTTTCTCTGGGCCGGGCGATCGGAGCGGCGGGAACGTTCGACCTCACGGCCGGGGTTCTGGCCATGCAGGTGGGAATCCTGCTGTTGCTGGGCTGTGGCCTGTGGATCGGGGTTCGCCCCCGCCCCATAGGGAACCTGCTCGTCCTCTCGCTGGCCCTTTTCGCCGCCGCCTCGGTGGGGCCGGCCCGCAGCCCGGAGATCCCGCTGACCTACGGGCTCTTCACCCTTCCGCTGGCCGGGCTGCTGCTGGCCGGCCCGGTGACGGCGCTCGCTGCCGCCGGCCTGATCGGTCTGGCCTACCTCCCGTTCCCCCCCGTTCCGGTAGACCTCCGGACCGAGCACCTCACCGGCTTCCTGACCCTTTCGAGCCTGTTCCTGTGGACGGGCCTGGGCCTCGGCGGCTGGGGCTACGCCCTGCGACTGCAACACCGGCTGCGGCGGAGCCACACGTTGCTGCGACGGGCCCGGCAGGCTTCCTCCACCCGGCACGCCGCGTCCCCGGCCGCAGACGGTGCCGGAGAGCAACCCCCCGGACCAGACCAGGCCGCCGCCCTCGATGCGCTCCGGCGCCGGCACGAAGAGCTGGAACACCTGAAAAACACCCTGCTTTCGAACCTGAGCCATGAGGTCCGCACCCCGCTGACCGGCATCCTCGGCTACGTCGCCATCCTCGAAGACCTGCTCGACGAGCCGGAACGCTCCCTGACCCAGCCCATTCGCTTCAACGCCGAGCAACTGCTCGAAACCCTCAACGGCATGCTCGCCCTCGCCCACCTGGAGAAAGAGATGATGCACTTCCGGCCCCGACCCCTCGTGGCCGCCGAACAGGTGGAACATACGGTGCGCTCCTTCTATCGCCAGGCCCGCTCCAAAGGCCTGCGCTTCAACGTGCTGATCCACGACGCCGAGGCCTGCTCCCTGCTGGACCCCGACGGCTTCGACATGATCCTCTTCCACCTGCTCTCCAATGCCGTCAAGTTCACCGAAAAAGGCGGGATCCTGCTCGAAGTGCGGGCCGACGAAGACCGCGTGCACATCAGCGTGCACGACACCGGCATCGGTATCGAGCCGGACTTTCTGCCCCACCTGTTCGATCCCTTTCGCCAGGCTTCGACCGGTGAAACCCGTCGCTTCCGGGGCAACGGCATCGGCCTGACGATCGTCAAGAAGCTGGTGGACCGCTTCAACGGAGAACTTACCGTGGCCAGTATCCCCGGCCAGGGCAGCGTCTTCACCGTGCGCTTCCCCCGGGTTCCCGCTCCCGGGAAAACGGCGCCGGTGCGTCTCGCCGCGTGAAGCGATCCGAGGCCGGAGCCCGGCCGATCCGACCGCTTTCCGCAAAATGGAAGCGATTCCGGCAAAAAGAAAGCGGTTCCGGTACAAAAAGCCCCCTTGCCTCCGGGAACCCGCACGGCTATCTTCACGTCCGAGTGCCAAGTTTTTCCGCATCAGGCCCTTTCAAGATGCCTCTTCCCCTCCACATGGATCGGCGCTTCGGCCCTGCCGGGTGTTGCAGCACCTGCGGGTGTTGTTGTATGCCCTGCGGTCCCGAACGCCGCCTGCGATCCGTGTGGTTGATGCGCTCCGCCTCTAGTCCCGGTTGTTGAAGACCGGCTCCATGTGCGCCGAAAGCCCACTCCCATCGCAGGGGGTGGGCTTTTTTCATGATGGTGCGCCTCCTGCTCCCGCACAACCCTTTTCAGAGAACGATGCACGAACCGACCTGGAAAGACCACCTGCACGACCGGATGCCCCCGGACCTGGCCCACGAGATCGACCTCTTCGAAGGCCAGATGGCCCTCATGCGCCAGGGCAAGCTGGACGAGAAGGTCTTTGCCGAGACGCGCCTGCGCCGGGGCGTCTACGGGCAGCGCTACGACAACGGCCAGCGCCACGACGGCCTCCGCACCCAGACGCTCGACTTTCCCCAGGACCTCGTCAAGGGACCGAACACGCTGTGGGATGCGCCGGGCATGCAGCGCATCAAGATCCCCTTCGGCGGCCTGACGCCCGAGCAGATGGAGGTGCTGGCCCAGGTGGCCGACGCCTACGCCGACGGCATCCTGCACGTGACCACACGCCAGGACTTCCAGCTGCACTACGTCCACATCGAAGACACGCCGGACCTGATGCGACGCCTGGCCGCCGTGGGCATCACGACGCACGAGGCCTGCGGCAACGTCGTGCGCAACGTGACGGCCTGCCCCCTCGCCGGCGTCTGCCACACCGAGGCCTTCGACGTGACCCCCTACGCCCATGCCATGGCCCGCTTCCTGCTGGGCCACCCGGACGCACAGGACTTCGGGCGCAAGTTCAAGGTGGCCTTCTCCGGCTGCGCCCACACCGCCTGCGGCCTCGTCATGATGCACGACCTCGGCCTGCTGGCCCGGACCCGCCCCGACCCGGACGGCGGCCCGCCCCGGCGCGGCTTCGCCGTCTACGTCGGTGGCGGCCTCGGGGCCGTCCCCGAGCAGGCCAAGCTCCTGAGCGACTTCGTGCCCGAGGAGGAAATCCTGCCCCTGGCCCAGGCCATCGCCCGCGTCTTTGCCCGCCACGGCGAAAAGAAGAACCGCAACCGGGCCCGCATCAAGTTCCTCGTGGCCCAGCTCGGCATCGAGGCCTTCCGCCGGCTGGTCGAGGAGGAACGGCAGGTGCTGCCGCCCGACGACCGCTGGACGGCCTACCTCGAGGCCGTGCCCGGCGCCACCGAGGAACCCCACCGCCCCCCGCTGCTCCTCGACGGCGACGACCGGCCCGACGGCTTCGACGCCTGGTATGCCACGAACGTCTACCACCAGCGCCAGCCCGGCTACTGCGTCGCCACGATCCACCTGCCGCTGGGCGACCTGACGGCCCGCCAGATGATCGCCCTGGCCGACCTGGCCCGGCGCTATGCCGGCGGCCACGTCCGCACCACCGTCGAGCAGAACATCGTCTTCCGCTGGGTGGCCGAGGCGGACCTGCCCGCCCTCTACCGCGACCTGAAGGCCCTTGGCCTGGGCGAACCGGGCGCCGGCACCATCGTCGACATCACGGCCTGCCCCGGCACCGACACGTGCAAGCTGGGCATCGCCTCCTCGCGCGGCCTCGCCGGCGAACTCATCACCCGCCTGACCGCCCGCCGCGCCACGTTGCCCGAACCCGTCCGCAACCTGCGCATCAAGGTCAGCGGCTGCTTCAACTCGTGCGGCCAGCACCACGTGGCGGACATCGGCTTCTTCGGCAACAGCCGCAAGTCCGGCAACTACCGGGTGCCCTACTTCCAGGTGGTCCTCGGCGGGCAGTGGCAGCACAACGCGGGGCAGTACGGCATGGCCATCGGCTCGGTGCCGGCCCGGCTCATCCCGGACGTGGTCGACACCCTCACGACCCGCTACGTCGAGGACCATACCCCCGGCGAATCCTTCCAGGACTGGGTGAAACGGCTGGGCAAGGCCGGGGCCCGCGAGCTCATCCGCCCCTTCATGATCACCCCGGTCTACGAAGAACAGCCGGCGTTCTTCTCCGACTGGGGCGATCCCCGCGTCTTCACCCTGGGCGACCTGGGGGTGGGCGAATGTGCCGGCGAGGTCGTCTCCCTCTTCGCGATGGAGATCAGCAAGGCCGAATCGGAGCTGTTCGAGGCCCAGGAAGCCCTCGACCGGGGCGACTTCGCCCGCGCCGATGCACGCGCCTACCAGGCGATGCTCATGGCCGCCCGCGCCCTCGTCCGCACCGAATACCTGGATGTGGGCGAGGACCCGGACCGCATCGTCGAAGCATTCCGGGCCCGCTTCTACGACACCGAGCGCTTCTTCGACCCCTTCGCGCGCGGCAAGTTTGCCCGCTACCTCTTCAGCCGGCACGAGCACCCGCCCGCCCGGGTGGACGAAGACGCGGCCCGCCGGATCGTGGACGAGGCCCAGCTCTTCATCGAGGCCACCCACGCCTGCGAGATGCGCATGAGCGAAGAGGCCGCCCGGAAGGCGGAAGAAGCCCGCCGGCAGGCCGCCCGGAACGAGCCCCGGCGAGAGGTCCTGCTCCCGCCCGGCTTCGCCTCCTGAATCCTGCTCACCCGTCCGACGAACCGCCATGCTCCCCCATCGCCTCCGCGTCAAATACTTTCTCGAAGACCCGTCCGCCCCGCCGTTCGACGCGATCGTGCCGGTCTTTCACCGGTGGATCCAGCAGCGCCGCGTCGAGGAGTTGCTGATCGACGTGGCCAACTACCGGCACGTCCACGAAGGCCCTGGCATCGTGCTCATCGGCCACGAGGCCGACTATGCCCTCGACCACGGGGGACGACCCGGCCTGGCCTATACGCGCAAGCGCGACCTGACGGCCGGCGCCGGTGACGACCTGGCCGCCGCGCTCCACCTCGCCCTGGGACAGGCCCTGAACGCCTGTCACCTCCTGGCGACGGAGCCCGAGCTGGCCGGCCGGGTCGCCTTTCGCACGGATGAGGTGGAGATCACCTTCTTCGACCTGCTCCGCCACCCCAACACGGCGGCGACGGCCGGGCGGCTCGCCCCGGTGATCCGGGCCGTGGCGGCGGAACGCTACGGCCGCGAGCCGGCCCGCCTCGAGCGGGTCCACGACGACCCCCGCTTCCACCTGACGCTGCGCCTGGCCTTCCCCGACGCGCCCCCGCTGGCGGCGTTGCGCGATCGTCTCCCGCTGTCCTCAGAAACCCCATGAACACGCTTACCCTCGCACAACCCGGAACCGTCTACCTGGTCGGCGCCGGACCGGGAGACCCGTCGCTCATCACCGTGCGCGGCCTCTCGCTGCTGCGCCAGGCCGGGGTGGTCGTCTATGACCGGCTGGTGCACCCGGCCCTGCCGGCGGAGGCTCCCGCCGGGGCCGAACGGATCTACGTGGGCAAGGCCCCGGGCCGGCACAGCTGCCCGCAGGCGACGATCAACGCGCTGCTCATCGCCCAGGCCCGGGCCGGCAAGGTGGTCGTCCGGCTCAAGGGCGGCGACCCGTTCGTCTTTGGCCGGGGCGGTGAGGAGGCGCTGGCGCTGGCCGAGGCCGGCGTGCCGTTCGAAGTGGTGCCCGGCGTCACGAGTGCGGTCAGCGTGCCGGCCTATGCAGGCATCCCCGTCACCCACCGCGGCCTGAGCAGCGCCTTCACGGTCGTCACCGGTCACACCTGCGATGCCGCCGAACCGGACTGGGCCGCCCTCGCCCGGGCGGGTACGCTCGTCATCCTGATGGGCCTGCGACGCCTGCCCGAGATCGCCCGGCACCTTCAGGACGGCGGGCTCCCCCCGGCCACCCCCGTGGCCGTCATCCACAGCGGCACCACCGCCGGGCAGGCGGTCGTCACCGGCACGCTGGCCGACATCGGCGAGCGGACCCGCCACCTGGCCTCACCGGCCACGATCGTCGTCGGCGAGGTCGCCCGGCTGCACGCCGCCCTGGCCTGGTTCACGCCGCCGGCCGATCCTCCGGAAACCGCCGTGCCCGCACGTCCCGCGCGCCCGGCGCTTGCCGTCCCTGCCTGAACCGGAAGCCCCGCTGGCCTATGAACGATCCCAAGCAGCCTCCCTTCCCACCGGAAACCCTCCGCGCCCTCTCCGACGACTTCGCCCGGCGCTCCCCCCGGGAACTGCTGCGCTGGGGTTTCGACACCTTCGGCGACGACATGGTCCTGGGCACCGGCTTCGGTCCCTCCGGCATCGTCCTGACCCACCTCGTCGCCACCCTCAAGCCCGACGCCACCATCTTTTACCTGGACACCGACCTGCTCTTCCCCGAAACCTACGCCCTCCGGGACCGGCTCGAGGAACGCCTCGGCGTGACCTTCACCCGGGTGACGACGGAGCTCTCCCTGGACGAGCAGGCCCGCCGGCACGGCCCCGAACTCTGGCGTCGCGACCCGGACCGCTGCTGCTTCCTGCGCAAGGTGCTCCCGCTGCGGCGCTTTCTGGAAGGCCGCCGCGCCTGGGTCACCGGCCTGCGCCGCGACCAGTCGACGGCGCGTGCGGGGGTGCCCCTGCTCGCCTGGGAACCGGCTTACGGCGTCGTCAAGCTCAACCCGCTGGCGCACTGGACCAGCGAGGACGTGTGGAGCTACCTCCAGCTGCACGACCTGCCCTACAACCCCCTGCACGACCGGGGCTACCCGAGCCTGGGCTGCCTCCCCTGCACCGCGCCCGTCCCCGAAGGCGCCGACGAACGCGCCGGTCGCTGGGCCGGCTTCGACAAGACCGAGTGCGGCATCCACGTCCCCTCCCACCAGGCGGCCTGAGGCCGCGAACGAGAACCCGGGATCCGATGAACGTCTATCCGATCTTTCTGAACGACCTGGCCGGCCGGCGGTGCGTGGTCTTCGGCGGCAACCATGAGGCCGAGCGCAAGGTGCGGGAGCTGCTCGACCTCGGCGCGGACGTCGTCCTGATCGCGCCGGCGCCGGAGGCGAGGCTGCGGGCGCTGGCCGAGGACGGCCGCCTGACCTGGCACGCACGGGCGTACGTGCCAGGCGACCTGCAGGGCGCTTTCCTCGCCATCGTCGCCGAGCGCAACCCGGAGGCGACCGCCCCCATCTACCGGGAGGCACAGGCCGAGAAGGTGCTCATCAACGCCATGGACGACGTGCCGCACTGTACGTTCGTGGCCGGCTCGGTCGTCCGGCAGGGAGCCCTGACGATCGCCATCTCGACAGCCGGCGCCGCCCCCGCCCTCTCGGTGCGCCTGCGCGAGCGCTTCGAGCAGGCCTTCGGGCCCGAGTACGCCGCCTTCCTCGACCTGATGCGGGCCCTCCGCGCACCGATGGCCACACGCTACCCGGACTTCGAGGAGCGCCGCCGCCGCTGGTACGCCCTGGTCGACGGGGACGTGCTCGCGCTGCTCCGCGCCGGCCGCCGCGAAGAAGCCCTCGACCGGATCGAGGCGCTGACCGGCCTCCGCGTGCCGGAGCGCGAAACCGCCCCCGAACGATAGTTCCCCGCCAAATCTTCGCACACTTTCCGGCAGGTGGAGCAACAAAAGGCGCCCCACCGGGTAGGAAGGGGCCAGACCACCCGTTCCCGGTTCCCTTCCGTTCCGGTGGCGGATCCCGAAAAAACCGCTTACCGGGCCTGCCGGGGCCCACGGACCGCGCGCCGGTTCACCGCCCCGTAGCTCTTCTCCTCATCGAGATTGCCCCGGATGGGTGTGCCCTGCCACCGGCAACGGCCTCCCCCGCATGCAGCTCCGCGTCAGCACTTCCTACCTACCGGGAAGCACCGGCATCCGGCCGTGAGGCTCCCCTTTCTTTCCTTCTTTCCTGTTTCAACATGCATACGTTCAAAGCCCTCGGGCTCACCGGCGACGTTCTCAACGGCGTCATCTCCGCCGGGTACACCACCCCCACCCCCATCCAGACCGAGGCCATCCCGGTCGCCTGTGCCGGCCGGGACCTCATCGGCTGCGCCCAGACGGGCACGGGCAAAACGGCCGCCTTTGTCCTTCCCCTGCTCGACCGGCTGGCCGGGCCCACGGCGTCCCGCCGGGGCCGTCGCCCCTGCGCCCTCGTCCTCACGCCGACGCGTGAGCTGGCCCTGCAGGTCGAGGCCGCCATCCGCACCTACGGGCAACACACCCGGCTCCGCAGCCTGGTCGTCTACGGCGGCGCCGGCCTGCGACCCCAGATCGAACGCCTGCGGCAGGGCACGGACATCGTCGTCGCCACGCCGGGCCGCCTGCTCGACCTCATGAACCGGGGGCACGCCGACCTGTCGCAGGTAGCCTGCCTCGTCCTTGACGAAGCCGACCGCATGCTCGACATGGGCTTCATCCACGACATCCGCAAGATCGTCGCCGGAACGCCTGCTACGCGCCAGACGATGCTGTTTTCGGCGACCATGTCCCGCGACGTGCAGCACCTTGCCCGCAGCATCATGAAGGACGACACCGCCACGGTGAAGGTCGGCGAACAGCGCAACCCGGCCGAAACGGTCACCCAGCATGCCTGCCTGGTGCCGAACCCACGGAAGATGGACCTGCTCGTCCATGTGCTGGAGAACGAACCCGTGCAGAACGTGCTCGTCTTCTCCCGCACCAAGCGCCGGGCGGACCGCATCACCCGCCAGCTCGTCCGGCGGGGCTTCTCGGCCACGGCACTCCACGCGAACAAGTCGCAGAACCAGCGACAACGCGCCCTCGACGGGTTCAGACAGGGGCGATTCCAGATCCTGGTGGCCACCGACGTCGCCGCCCGGGGCCTCGACGTCGACACGATCTCGCACGTGATCAACTACGACACCCCCAGCCAGGTCGAGGACTACATCCACCGCATCGGCCGCACGGGCCGGGCCGAGGCCACCGGCGACGCCCTCACCTTCGTATCCGGCGACGAACGGGGCTATCTCCGAAGCATCGAGCGGCACACGTCGCAGCGCCTGCCCCGCAAGGTGTACGACGGCTTCACACCGGAGACGGACCGGGAGGATGAGCCGACCGAACCACGCCGGACGGGCTACCATGCCCCGCGGAGCCGGAGACGGAGAAACCGGCGCCGACGATGAAACGACCCGCCGTTCCGGCACCACGAACCGCGGAGCACCCCGGGATCCCGTCGCAGGAAGCGAGGAATCACCCTGTCCGTTCGCGCAGGGCCGACTCCAGCGTCGTCGCCGCGTCCGTCTTCTCGTCGCGGTACTTGACGATGACGGGCGTGTAGAGGGCCAGGCCGTAGGTGGCGGCGAACGTGCCGGCGGCGGGCCGGCTACCGGGGACGACCACCGCGCCGGCCGGCACTTCGAGCACGCCATGCCTCGCCGTGTGGATGCGCTCGCGCACCAGGTCGTAGATCCGCGTCGAGCGCGTCAGCGTCACGCCCGGAGCCAGCACCGCCCGCTCCCGGACCAGACAGCCCTCGTACAGGCCACACCCGCCGCCGATGAACACGTCGTCCTCGACGATCACCGGCAGGGCGCCGACGGGCTCGAGCACCCCGCCGATCTGGACGGCCGCCGACAGGTGCACGCGCCGGCCGATCTGGGCACAGCTTCCCACCAGCGCGTGCGAGTCGATCATCGTCCCCGCATCCACGTACGCCCCGACGTTGACGTACATCGGCGGCATGCACACGACGCCGGGCGCCACGTAGGCCCCGGTACGGATGGCCGACCCGCCGGGCACCACCCGCACCCCGTCCTCGGGCCGCAGCGACTTCGGCGGGTACGTATGCTTGTCGAAGAACGCAAAGGGGCCGGTCGAAAAGTCCTCCAGCCGTCCGAGCCGAAAGCCGAGCAGGATGGCTTCCTTGACCCAGGCGTGCACGTGCCAGCGGCCGTCTTCGTCGCGGGTGGCGGCGCGGATCGTGCCGTCGTTCAGCCCGGCCAGCACCTCGGAAAAGACCGCCTCCGCCTCGGTCGCCTCGAAAGCGTCACGCAGGCGCGCCACCCGCACGGGCAGCGTCTCCGTCGTCGTGTCCGTCGTCATATCCGGTTCATGGTTCAGGTTGATCACACGTTCGCCTCACGATACGTCATCCGCCTCTTTTTTCTCCAGGACGGCATAACGGGAAAAGGCCCCGATCTTCCCGCGTGCAAGGCGCCCTCTCCAGACCGCTCATGCGACGGCGTGGACGAACGGCGCGAACGCCTCGAGCACGCGGCGGCGGGTCGGCTCGGCGGCGGGGAGGAGCGGCAGGCGGAGTTCAGGTGCGATCAGCCCCATCTCGGCGAGGACGGCCTTGATGGGAATCGGGTTCGTCTCGAAGAAGCAGGCCCGCATGGCCGGCAGCAGCGCGAAGTGCCGCCGCCGTGCCGCCGCCAGATCGCCGGCGAGGGCGGCCCGGACGAGCTCCCCGAAGGGCCCCGGCAGGGCGTTGGCGATCACCGAGACGACCCCGTCGGCGCCGAGGGCGGCCAGCGGCAGCGCCATCTCGTCGTCCCCGGCGTAGACGGCCAGCGAGGCCGGGCGATGTGCCAGGATGTCGGTGATCTGCGCCAGGTTGCCCGAAGCTTCCTTGATCCCCCGCACGAGCGGGACCTCCTCGGCCAGCCGGAGGACCGTCTCCGCCGTCATGTTGAACGACGTGCGCCCGGGGACATTGTAGAGGATGATCGGCAGATCGGCCGCCCCGGCCACGGCCGCCACGTGCGCCCGGAAGCCGTCCTGCGTGGGCTTGTTGTAATAGGGCCCGACGAGGAGCTGCCCGTCCGCGCCGGCGGCGGCCGCCTGCCGGGCAAAGGCGATGCTCCGCCGCGTGTCGTTGTCGCCCGTGCCGACGATGACCGGCACGCGCCCGCCGGCCTGCTCGACGGCGAGATCCACCAGGCGCGCGCGCTCGGTGTCCGTGACCGTGGGGTTCTCGCCGGTGGTGCCGAGCACGACCAGCGCCTCGACGCCGTGGTCGATCTGGTAGTCGATCAGCCGGCGGAAGGCCGCCTCATCGACGGCGCCGTCCGCGGTGAACGGCGTCACGAGCGCCGTGGCCGTTCCGGTGAAAAGGGGTGTACTCATGGCGAAACCGCGTTGTGGATCGTCTGTGGATCGTCGATAGGATGCGCCAGCCAGTCGGCCAGCAGGTCGTCCAGGGTGAAGAGGCCGCGCCGGGAGCGGAGCCAGGCGGCGGCGGTGAGCGCCCCCTCGGCGAAGCCCTGGCGGCTCTTGGCCTCGTGCGTGAACGTGAGCCGGTCGTGCTCCCCGTCGATGGTGACGGTGTGCACGCCGAAGATGCGCCCGACCCGCGCCGCCGTCACCTGCAGGGCCGCCGGGTCGAGGGGGCCTTCGGGAAGACCGGTCGCCAGGTGGGTTTTGCGCGAGAGGCCGTCGAGCAGCACCTGCGCGAGCGTGCGCGCCGTGCCGCTGGGATGGTCGGCCTTGCGGACGTGGTGCACCTCGTGCACCTGCACATCGTAGCCGGGCAGGCGTTCGAGCAGGGGCACGAGGCCGCGCAGGGCCTGCACCAGCAGCGCCACCCCCATCGAAAAGTTGGCTGCGTAGAGGACAGCACCGTCGTGCGCGGCTACGGTGGCCCGCACCGTCTCCAGCGCGTCGTGCCAGCCGGTGGTGCCGATGACCAGCGGCACACCCTGCCGGCAGCACCACGTCACGTGGCCGGGCACGGCCTCCGCCCGCGAGAAGTCGATCGCCACGTCGGCGCGGGCGAGCGCCTCCGCAGCGGCGGCATCGAGCGGATGCCGGCGGTTGAAGCGGGCCACCACCTCGTCGCCGCGCGCCCGCGCCAGCGCTTCGACCGCCGCGCCCATCTGTCCCGTCCCGATCAAGGCCAGTCGCATCGTCTCCTCCCGTTGCACACGCGAGTTTGAATCCGGAATAAAAGGCACGCCCCGGCCCGAACGAAGTTTCTCGCCAGAATTATCGAAACGCAACGATATTCGTTATATTTACAACACAACTTCTTTGCCGGAAAGCCTCAGTCCATCGTGCTTCAGGCACAACACGAAACGACCGCCCGCCCATGCGCACCATCTCCGAAGCCGTCGAGACCGTGATCGAGGGCAACGCCTTCCTGCGCTTCGGCCTGTATCACCGGTTGCTCAACCTGAGCCAGGTGGCCCGCTTTCTCCAGCCGCTGGTGGAGGCACGGTGCCGGAAACCCGTGCGCCCGTCGGCCATTCTGATGAGCCTCTCCCGCCTCCAGAAACGGCTGCATGCCCGTCCACCCGCCGCGGCCCCTCCCACCTTCTACATCGACCGCATCAACGTCCACGCGGGGCTTTGCTCGATCACCTTCGCCAAGGAGGCCGAGACGCATCAGGCGATGAACCGGCTCTTCAACCGCATCCAGGCAGAGGAAGGATACATCACCTACACGGAGGGCAATACCGAGATCACCGCCATCATCGAGGAACGGCACCTGCCGCTGGCGCGGGCGACCGTGCCCGCCGCGCCGCGCCAGGTCGCCCGCCGCATTGCCGGGCTGGGGATCCAGTTCGCGGCCGCCTACACCGAAGCACCCGGCCTGCTCTACGGGATCCTCCAGCAACTGGCCCTCCTCAACATCAACGTCGTCGAGGTCGCCTCCACCATGACGGAGTTCAACGTCTACCTCGACGAGGCCGACCTGATGACCGCCTTCGACGCGCTGCTCAACCGTTTCTCACGCGACCGCGCCGGCCGGGACCCGATCCCGTAGGGCGTGGTCCCCACACCGCCTCAACCTTCCTCCGGCCAGGCGTCGAAGCGCTCGCCGTTGACCGTGCACGACGCCGTGATCCGGGCCGTCTTTTCGAGCGTCTTCGAGACGGAGCAGTACTTGCCCAGGCTGAGGGCCACGGCCCGCCGCACCCGGGCGGGGTCCAGGTCGCCGGTGAGGATGTAGTGGAGATGAATGTGCTGGTAGAGGGAGGGGCTCACGCCGGTGGGCTTGGCGCCCTCCACCTCGATCTCGAACGTGTCGATGCGCTGCCGCCCCTTCTGCAGGATCGAGACGACGTCGATGCCGCTGCACCCGCCGATGGCCATCACAAGCAGTTCCATCGGCCCGGCGCCCTTTCCCCGGCCGTCTTCGCGGGCCGTGGCGTCGTCGATGTCCACGGCGTGGCCCTGTGCGTTCGTGGCGCGGAAATGGAAGGCCTCGTCGAGGCGTTCGAGGCGGACCCGGACGTGTTTCATGACAACGGCGATGGTGGTTGGCAAAAGCACGGGCGGCGCAAGATACGTGATCTCGCCAGCCCTCGCCAGGGGCGGGTTCCGGATGCGTGGGCCGTAACGTATGCAGTCCACCCAGCCCGCACGACGAAATCCGGTCGCCGAACCCCGGGCCCCGCCCGACGTTTACGCCCGGCCAGACCTGCCCGATCATGCTGACGCCCGACGAACTGAACGGCCTGCTCGACTTCCTGCGACAGGCGGAACGGCTGAAGAACACGACCCGGACGGCCTACACGTCCGAGGGACGACGCGAGAGCGTAGCCGAGCACACCTGGCGGCTCTGCCTGATGGCGCTCGTCCTGGCCCCTTACGCGCCCGACGTGGACTTCGCCCGGCTCATCAAGATCTGCCTCGTCCACGACCTCGGCGAGGCCCTCTCCGGCGACATACCCGCTCCCCTGCAGACCGGCGACAAGACCGACCGGGAACGCCGCGACCTCCTGACGCTACTCGCCCCGCTCCCATCTCCCCTGCGCGGCGAGATCCTGGCGCTGT
Organism: Rhodocaloribacter litoris; assembly: GCF_011682235.2. Classification (NCBI taxonomy): domain Bacteria; kingdom Pseudomonadati; phylum Rhodothermota; class Rhodothermia; order Rhodothermales; family Rhodothermaceae; genus Rhodocaloribacter; species Rhodocaloribacter litoris. The sequence continues at coordinate 1,105,183 of NZ_CP076718.1, forward strand.
GGGAAGAATACGAGCAGGCCGCCACGCCCGAGGCCCGGCTGGCCAAGGCGCTCGACAAGCTCGAAACGATCCTCCAGCACAACCAGGGGCGCAACCCCGACGACTTCGACTATCGCTTCAATCTCGAATACGGGCGCCGGTACACGTCCGGCGATCCACTCGTTGAAGCCATCCGCCGCGTGCTCGACGAGGAGACGAAGCGCCGCGCCCGAAAAGCCGGGCAAGAACGGGACTGACACCGGCCCCGCTTCTTTGCTCTCATCCCCGCCGGGCCACGAGGGTCAGGATGTCGTACGTGGCCACGAGTTCGCCGTCCTGGTTGGTCACGTCCACGTGCCACTCCACCACCCCGCTCGGCCGCTCGCCCTCGCGCGGCTCCTTCGACGTCTTTTTCTTCACCGTCAGCTTCGCCTGGATGGTGTCGCCGGGCCGGACGGGTTTGGTGAAGCGCAGGTTCTCCAGCCCGTAGTTGGCCAGCACCGGCCCCTGCCGGGGGTCGACGAACAGGCCGGCGGCCGCCGAGAGGACGAAGTAGCCGTGGGCCACGCGCCCCTCGAAGATCTCGCTCTCGCGGGCCGCCAGGTCGTCCATGTGGGCGTAGAAGTAGTCCCCGCTGACGCCGGCGAAGTTGACGATGTCGGCTTCGGTGACGGTGCGCCGGGCGGTGGTGAGCGTCTCACCGACGGTAAGCTCGTCGAAGTACTTGCGGAAGGGATGGACGTCGGCTTCGGGGCGGGCGGCGCCGGGCATCCACTCGCCGCCGACGACCGTCAGCGTGGTGGGCGAGCCCTGGATGGCGGTGCGCTGCATGTAGTGGTGCAGCCCGCGGATGCCGCCCATCTCCTCGCCGCCGCCGGCGCGGCCGGGGCCGCCGTGCACCAGGTGCGGCAGCGGCGAGCCGTGGCCCGTGTTCTCCTTCGCGCAGTCGCGGTTGAGCAGCAGGAGCCGCCCGTGGTAGGCCGCCGTGCCCAGCACCACGTCGCGGGCCACCCGGTCGTCGGCCGTCACCAGCGAGCCCACCAGGCTGCCCTTGCCCCGCTTCGCCAGGGCGATGGCCTCGTCGAGGTCGCCGTAGGGCATGATGGTGTTGACGGGCCCAAACGCCTCCACGTCGTGCGGCGCCGTGTGCTCGAACGGGCGCGGGCAGTAGAGCAGCGTCGGGGGGAAGAAGGCGCCCTTCGCGGGGTCGGCGTCGACGACCTCGAAGCCATTGTTCAGGCCGCCGTAGACCACCTCGCCGGCGGCGGCCAGCTCGGCCAGGCGCTCCCGCACCTCCGCCACCTGCCCCCGGCTCACCAGCGGCCCCATGCGCACGGCCTCGTTGGCCGGGTTGCCCACCGTCACCCCGCCGAGCCGCTTCGAAAGGGCCTCGACGACGGCCTCCACGCGGTCCGCCGGCACGAACGTCCGGCGGATGGCCGTGCACCGCTGCCCCGTCTTGATGGTCATCTCCCCGGCCACCTCCTTGATGAAGATATCGAACTCGGGCATGTCCGGCGTCACGTCGGGGCCGAGCATGGAGAAGTTGAGCGAGTCCGCCTCCATGTTGAAACGCACCGACTCGCGCAGGATCGTGGGGTGCGCCTTGAGGCGCCGGCCCGTCTCGGCCGAGCCGGTGAAGGTGACCACGTCCTGCCCGGTCAGGTGGTCGAACAGGTCGCCGACGCCGCCGCAGATGAGCTGCAACGCCCCCTCCGGCAGGATCTCCGACTCGATCATCGCCCGCACCATCCGCTCGGTGACGTAGGCCGTCACCGTGGCGGACTTGATGATGGCGGGCATCCCGGCCAGGAACGTCGGGGCCAGCTTCTCGAGCATCCCCCAGCAGGGGAAGTTGAACGCGTTGATGTGCACGGCCACCCCTTCGAGCGGTACCAGGAGGTGGTGGCCGATGAACGTCCCGCCCCGCGAGAGGATCTCCGGCTTGCCGTCGAGCAGGAACGGCTCGTCAGGCAGCTCGCGGCGGCCCTTGCTCGAATAGACGAAGAACGTGCCGATGCCGCCTTCCACGTCGATCCACGCATCTTTCTTCGTGGCACCGGTGGCCCAGGAGGCTTCGTAGAATTCGTCCTTCCGCGCCATCAGGTACTGGGCCATCGCCTTGAGCATCCGGGCGCGCTCGTGGAAGGTCATCTTCCGCAGCTTCGGCCCGCCGACGGTGCGGGCGTAGTCGAGCATCCCTTTGAAGTCGAGCCCCGCGCTCGACACCTCGGCCACCGGCTCCCCGGTGACGGCGTGATAGACCGTGCGGGCCTCGCCTTCGCCCGCGTGCCAGCGCCCCTGCGCATAGCTCTGCACTTTCCCGAGATAGACTGTCGTTTCCATGGCTGCCGGTATCGTTCAGGGTGAATACGGGGAGGGCCGCAAAAGGCCCACGAAGCGCGGGACGAATCAGGCCTTCGTCTTCTCGGCCATCGTCTCCCGAAACGTTTTGTACGTCGTTTCCATTTTGGGCCGGTCGGGCGGCACCTCGCGGAGGGGTTCGCAGGGCCGGAGCGAGCGGCGGAGCTGCGCCGGGAGCTGCTGGTAGAGCCGCGTCCCTTCCGTCTTCCACGCCAGCCGCTCGTCGCTCACGTCCGCCACGATCTTCGCCGGGTTGCCGACGACGATCTTGCGGTCGGGGATGTGCATGTCCGCCGGGACAAAGCACAGCGCCCCGACGATGCACCCGGCGCCGACGACCACGTTGTCCATCACGACGGCGTTCATCCCCACGAGCGTGTTTCGCCCGATGCGCGCCCCGTGGATGACGGCGCCGTGGCCGATGTGGGCGGCCTCTTCGAGGCGCACCGTCACCCCGGGAAACATATGGATGGTGCAGTTCTCCTGCACGTTACACCCGTCCTCGATGACGATCTCGCCCCAGTCCCCCCGGATGGCCGCGCCGGGCCCCACATACACGTCCCGCCCGATGATAACGTTGCCCACCACTGTGGCGTTCGGGTGGATGAAGGCGCTCTCGTGGATGACCGGGCGAAAGCCCTCGAACTCGAAGATGTTCGGCATGGGATAATAGGCGTAGTGCGTGGTTCGTAGTGCGTGGTGCGTGGTGCGTAGTGCGTAGTGCGTGGTGCGTGGTGCGGGACAGACCCGTTTTACATAGAAACAACGGGAACAGAGCGAAGAAGGGCTTCCATGGGGGGAGGCCATCCTTCAGAAGTTTGTTCTAAACTGGAATCTTGCCCATAAATGACTTCTGGCTCGAATGCTTTTCCAGCACGCTCAGAAGGAATCATGCGAAGCAACATACGTATGACTTGCTCCAGACATTTCATCCTGTGAGTAATCACCTCATCGCCCAGAACATGGCGGGCCTGATAATACCAACTTCGGCACTCTCTGGCTGAACCGAGTGCATATTCATAATAACGAGCGCGGTCACGCCCGCTCGCACGCGAATACCCCTCGGCAATATTGGCCCCGATCGATCCCAGCGCACCATACAGTTGCTCAGCAACCCTGTACATTCGCCTATCCTGCATCAAGGCAGACACATCCCCCCAGCCCACGTCAACCAAAAATAGTGCGATGCGATACACCTTCATGCGCCATAGTGGATCGTGCAGAAGCGTCTCCGGCACCGAGGCCACCCATGCTCCATACGCTTGCGATGTCTCATCCATGGTACCAGCTCCCAAAGTCAAATACGGATCTACGCACTACGAAATACGCACTACGCACCGCCCGCCCCCAATTTTCCAATATTCAATATGCAATCTTCCAATCCTCCCCCTCATACCCGTTCGATGACGGTGGCCATGCCCTGGCCGACGCCGACGCAGAGGGTGCAGAGGGCGTAGCGCTCGTTGCGTTCTTCGAGCTCGTGGAGGGCGGTCAGCAGGAGGCGGGCGCCGGTCATGCCGAGGGGGTGGCCCAGGGCGATGGCACCGCCGTTGGGGTTCAGGCGCGGGTCGTCGTCGGGCAGGCCCCACTGGCGGATGCAGGCCAGGCTCTGCGCGGCGAACGCCTCGTTCAGTTCGATCACCGCCACGTCGTCGAACGTGAGGCCGGCGCGGGCGAGTGCCCGGCGCGAGGCCTCCACCGGCCCGATGCCCATGATGCGCGGTTCCACCCCCACGACGGCCGAGGACACGATCCGGGCGCGGGGCGTGAGGCCGAAGCGCCGGACGGCCTCCTCCGAGGCCATGAGCAGCGCGCAGGCCCCGTCGTTCAGCCCCGAGGCGTTCCCCGCCGTGACGGTGCCGCCCTCGCGGAAGGCCGGGCGCAGCTTCGCCAGCCCCTCCAGCGTGGTGTCCGGCCGGAGGAACTCGTCGGCGTCGAAGACCAGCGGAGGGGCCTTGCGCTGCGGCACCTCCACCGGCACGATCTCGCGGGCCAGCCGCCCCCGCTCACGGGCCGCCGCCGCCTTCCGCTGCGAGTGGTAGGCGAACAGGTCCTGGTCCTCCCGGCTGATGCCGTACAGTTCCGCCAGGTTCTCCGCCGTGCAGCCCATCGCCTCGGCGCCGTACCGGGCCTCCATCTTCGGGTTGACGAACCGCCAGCCCAGGCTCGTGTCGAACAACTCCACGTCGCGGCCGAAGGGCTGGCTGGCCTTCGACAGGACGAACGGCGCGCGGGTCATGTGTTCGACGCCCCCGGCCAGGTACAGGTCGCCGTCGCCGAGACGGAGGGCGCGGGCCGCCTCCACGGCGGCGCTCATGCCCGAGGCGCACAGGCGGTTGACCGTCACGCCGGGCACCGTGTGCGGCAGGCCCGCCAGCAGCAGCGCCATGCGGGCCACGTTGCGGTTGTCCTCGCCGGCCTGGTTGGCGCACCCCATGTACACGTCGTCCACGGCGGCGGGATCGAGGTCGGGGTGCCGGTCCAGCAGGGCCCGCAGCACATGGGCCGCCAGGTCGTCGGCGCGGACGTTCGAGAGCGACCCGCCCAGCCGCCCGATGGGCGTGCGAAGGCCGTCGATCAGAAACGCGTCTCTCATGCGTTGGAAAAAAAGGGGATACGTGGATTTCGTAGGGCGTGGTGCGTGGTGCGTGGTGCGTAGTGCGTAGTGCGTGGTGCGTAAAGATCGAATTCTACGTACTACGAAATACGAACTACGCACTACACCCCGGAAGCGCTACCGGAGAACGGCTCAGTCGTGCGACTGTTTCGTGCGGTAGACCGTCCCCCGGAAGACGGCCACCTTGGTGCCGTCGGCGCGGGTGACGGTTACGTCGTAGGCCGCCACCCGGTTCGCGGCGCTGATCTCCTCGGCCACGGCGGTGAGCACGTCCCCGGCGTGGACGGGGGCCGGGTAGAAGATGGAGTTCTCCAGCGCCAGGGCCACCCGCCCGCGGGTGTTCGAGGCGAAGGCCAGGGCGCTGTCGGCCAGGGCATACGTGACGCCCCCATGGGCCACGGCAAAGCCGTTGAGCATCTCCTCGCGGACGGTCATGCGGAGCCTGGCTCGCCCCGGCGCCACGGCCAGCACCTCGATGCCCAGCCACCGGCTGAACGCGTCGCGCGCCATCATCTGCGCCACGATGCGCTCGGCCCGGGCCTGCGCGTCGTCGTCCCGGGGTTCGTCATCCATACCGCGCCTTAATTTGGTAAAAAGATCATGGTGGGGGGCAGACCGGGCAGACCCGGCCCCCTCCGTTCACCTTCGCAACCGGTAGCATGCCCGGGCTGAAGCCCGCGGCCACATGCATCAACCCTGTAGCCGTACCCTTTACGGGTGCGCCCCCGCAACCGGCAGTAGCATGCCCGGGCTGAAGCCCGCGGCTACATGCATCAACCCTGTAGCCGCACCCTTTACGGGTGCGCCCCCGCAACCGGCAGTAACATGCCCGGGCTGAAGCCCGCGGCTACATGCATCAACCCTGTAGCCGCACCCTTTACGGGTGCGCCTCTGCAACCGGCCGTGCGTCCGGCTGGATCCGCCCCGCGTCACGTACCCTCGTCGAAGAAACGCTCGCCGCGCCGGAGCATCCGGCGGAGGAGCGGGCTCGGGCGATAGCGTTCCTCGTCGTATTCTTCCCGCAGCGCCTCCAGCCAGCCGAGCACCGTCTTCAGGCCGAGCTCATCGGCCCAGTGGAGCAGCCCCTTCGGGTAGTTGACCCCCTTCGTCATGGCCAGGTCGATGTCGGCCGGGGCGGCCACGCGCCAGAAGACGGCGTCCACGGCCTCGTTGATGAGCATCGCCAGGATGCGCTGGAAGATGGTCTTGCCGAGCGCGGGGCTGGTGACGGGCTCGGGGTTCGTGGCGCCCTCGCGGTAGTCGTAGTAACCCCGCTTCGTCTTGCGCCCGAGGCGGCCGGCCTCCACCATACGCTTCTGGGTGAAAGAGGGACGGTAGCGGGGTTCGTAGAAGAAGGCCGTCCACACCGTCTCGGTGACCTTGTAGTTGACGTCGTTGCCGATGAGGTCCATCAGCTCGAAGGGCCCCATGCGGAAGCCGCCGATCTCGCGCATGGCCCAGTCGATGGTGGGCACGTCGGCGAGGCCCTCCTCCAGGATGCGGAGGGCCTCGCCGTAGAAGGGCCGGGCCACCCGGTTGACGATGAACCCCGGCGTGTCGCGAGCCAGCACGGTGGTCTTGCCCCAGGCGTCGACCAGGGCGCGCGCCCGCGCCAGGGCTTCTTCCGACGTGGCCACGCCGGGGACGACCTCGACCAGCGGCATCAGGGGTGCCGGGTTGAAGAAGTGGAGGCCCAGCACCCGCTCGGGCCGGTCGCACGCCGCCGCGATGGCCGTCACCGAGAGCGACGAGGTGTTCGTCGCCAGCAGGGCGTCCTCGGCCACCAGCCGGTCGAGCCGGGAGAAGACGTCCTGCTTGACGGCCAGGTCCTCGACGATGGCTTCGATGACGAGGCCGCAGGCCGCCAGCGGCTCGGGCTCGTCCGAGAGGAACGTGATGCGCCCGAGGATGGCGGCCTCCTCGCCGGGAGCCATCCGTCCCTTCTCCACCTGCCGCGCCAGAATCTTTTCCAGATGGGCGCGGGCCTCGTGAAGCACCTTCGTGTTCGTGTCGTAGAGCAGCACCGGGTGCCCGTAGGTGGCGGCGACCTGCGCGATGCCGCGCCCCATCGTCCCGGCACCGAGCACCCCGACGGTCGTTTCGGCGGTGAGGGGTTCTGCCATGAAGGCTTCCTCGTCTTGCGTGATTCTTGATGCGCGGGCGCGTCCGGCACCTGCCTATTCCCCCCGGAACACCGGCTTGCGCTTCTCCAGGAAGGCGGCCACCCCCTCGTGATAGTCGTGCGTCTGCCCGGCTTCGCGCTGGAGCCGCTCTTCGACGTCGAGGTGGGTGTCGAGGTCGTTGGCGAAGGCCTGGTTGAGGCCCCGCTTGATGAGGCCGAGACCGCGGGTGGGCATCGTGGCCAGGTGCCGCGCCAGTTCCGTCGCCTCGGCCAGGAGGGCTTCGGGCGCACAGACTTTGTAGATCAGCCCCATGGCCTGCGCCTCGGATGCGGGCACCTTGTCGGCCAGCATCATCATGGCCGTGGCACGCGCCAGCCCGACCAGCCGGGGCAGGAAGAAGGTGCCGCCGCTGTCGGGAATCAACCCGATCCGGGCAAAGGACTGAATGAACGCGGCGGTCTCGGCCGCCAGCACGAAATCGCACGCCAGCGCGAGGTTGGCCCCGGCGCCGGCGGCCACCCCGTTGACGGCCGCCACGAACGGTTTCTCGGTGTGCCGGATGAGCCGCACGAGGGGATTGTATTGCGTTCGAACGATCTCGCCCAGATCCGCCGGCGGCTCCCCTTCTTTCGGCAGCACGGCCTGCAGGTCCTGCCCCGCACAGAAGGCCCGGCCGGCCCCCGTCAGGAGAACGGCCCGCACCGTCGGGTCGGCTGCGGCCTGTTGCAGCGCGTCGATGGTCTCCTCCGCCATCGGGCGGTGAAAGCTGTTGAGCACGTCGGGGCGGTTCAGCGTCAGCATCGCCACCCCGGCGTCGACCTCGTATCGGATGAACCGGTATGCCATGCGTCTCCGATGGTCCGTAGATGAAGGTGTGTGGCGGGAAGGTACTCAGGAAAGGCGAAAAAGGAAAAGCCGCCCCGCCGGCTGGTCTGCCGCCCGGCCTCCGTGCCCTCACGAAAGCCCCACGGCTACGAGCGCCCCCGTTCCTGCGCGGCCCCGCGCACCCGGTCGAGCAGGCGATCCGTCGTCTCGAGGCGTTCGAGCCAGGGTGTGAGGGCTTCCCTCAACCCGGGCAGATCGCCCGCCACCAGGTCGCGCAGGCCGGCCCTGGTGACGGCCACGCGCTCCTTCAGGGCCGCCACCAGGTGCACGAGCCGGTCGTACTCGGCGGCAGCCCGCACCAGGTTCACCAGCATCTGTTGCCGGTTGCCGAAACCACACGGGACGCCGATCCTCCGCCCCAGCGCCCCGATGTCGTCCCGGCCGAGGAAGAAACCGGCCCAGACCGGCGTGGCCAGATAGCCGGCAATCTCCTTCAGGCCCGTCTCCGGCAGGTCGAGCAGAGCCGGCGGCGCCGGCAGGGTGAAGGGCGTCGCCTCCTCGGGCGGTGCGGGTCCCAGGGCACGGCGATGGGCCCATACGACGTCTTGCGTCAGATCGAGAAGACGTCGAAAGAAGGGCGACGCCTGCCCCCGGGCCGCCTCCAGAAAGAGGGGAAGCCAGCCGAGCAGGTGGTGATCCAGGAAGCGGCGTTGCATCCACCGGATGCGCCGGACTTCCGCGGCGATGCCGTCCTGCAGGGCCTCGGCCTCCGCGTGCATCATGTGGGCGAGCCACGCCAGTTCGTGCCCCAGGTGGTCAAGACTCTCCCCGGTCAGCGGAAGCGGGCATCCCGAACGCAGAAAGACCTGCCGGACCTCATCGGCCACCGGCCCGTTGAGCCGCCCGTCCGGATCGAGAAAAACGCCGGCGTAGGGAAAGACGTTGAAACCGAAGAGGTGCTGGTGGTCGGCAGCCATCCCGTCCCAGTCGATGGCGCCGGGAAGTGCCTGGACCAGCATCGGTACCTCGCGGAGAGCGGGTAGAAGCGGGTCTTTCAGCCCTTCCAGGTAAAGGCGACTGAGGAGCCGGCACGTACGGCCCCGACGAAGCAGAACGTCGTGATCGGACATGGAGAGCAGACTGAACGCAGTCAGGGCTGCGCCCGCTCGTAAGGATGGCTCGAGGACCAGACAGCCCCATACTAAAAAAAGCGGTGCAAAAGTGCGAATGCGCGACCCGGTGAGACAGAACCGCGATCGTCATTCTAATCCGCCGGCCACAGAAAACGCCGCACCTGTGCCACGAACGCTTCGGGCTGCTCCAGCACCAGCAGGTGCCCGGCCCCGGGGAGGAGCACGCCTTCGGCGTTTGGCAGCCGGTCGAGCGCCCGCTGGAGCACATCCGCCGGGGTTTCCGAAGGCCGGAAGAACCGGTTGGGGATGAGCTGATCGTCCTCGCCGAACACGACCAGCGCGGGGTGCGGCACGCGCGGCAGGTACTCGAACACCGGCTCGTCCAGCATGCCGGCCACAGCCCGGGCGTTGGCCCCGGCATAGGCCCGGAAATCCGGGCGTTGCTGCATCTGCTCGCGTTGCGTCAGGAGCCAGCCATACCGCTCCGGGTCCCACCGGGCAAAATTGCGCTGCACGTTCTGTGCATAGAGCGCCGGCGGCATGGCGGCAATGGCATCGGCCGTGAACAGCGCTTTGAGCTGCGCGGCGGCCTCGGGCGTGAAGGTCTCGATGCCCGCCGGCGCGGCCACCACGAGGCGGCGGATGCGGTCCGGGTGCCGCAGCGCCATCATCAGCGCGACCTGCCCGCCCATCGACAGGCCCACGACGTCGACCTGCGCCAGCCCCAGCGTGTCCAGCCAGGCGGCCAGCACGTCGGCGTAAAACGACGGCGTGGCCGGCACGTCGTGCTTGTCCGAAAGCCCGAAGCCCGGCAGGTCCGGCGCCAGCACGCGCACCTCCGGGCTGAGCCGCGGCAGCACCTCCCGCCAGATCGACAGGTTGGTGCCGAGCCCGTGCACGAGCACCACCGGAGGCCCGAAGGTCCCGCTATCGTGGTAGACCATCTGGTAGCCTTGCACCTCAATCGTATCGAGTGAGGCCGGATAGCCCACAAGCGGCTGGGCCACCGCCCCGGTAATCGTGAGCAGCATCATCAACAGGAATCCGATGAGTTTCATGATGGGAGCGCGCTCAGCGCCTGTTCTCGCAGCGATTGCTTGTCGCACTTGCCGGTGGGGCCGACCGGCAGGGCCTCCAGGAAAAACACGTGGCGGGGCACCTTGTAGCCGGCCAGATGCGCCCGGACGTAGGCCCGCACGGCATCGGGCGTGAGCGTCCGCCCGGGCTTCAGGACCAGAAAAGCGGCCCCGGCCTCGCCCCACTTCGGGTCGGGGACCCCCACTACGGCGACATCGGCCACGTCCGGATGTGCCCGGAGCACGGCCTCGATCTCGGCCGGATAGACGTTCTCCCCGCCGCTGATGTACATGTCTTTTTTGCGACCCACCACGTAGAAATACCCTTCGGCATCCCGCCGCACCAGGTCGCCCGTGTGGAACCAGCCGTCCGCGTCGATGGCCTCGGCCGTCGCCTCGGGGCGTCGCCAGTAGCCGGGCGTCACCACCGGCCCGCGCATCAGTAGCTCGCCCACCTCGCCGGTCTCCACGTCGTGCCCCTCTTCGTCCACGATCCGTGTCTCGATATAGAAGTTGGGGAAGCCGATGGAGCCGATCTTTCGGAGGGCGTCGGACTCGGGCAGCGAGAAGCAGTTGACGCCCACCTCCGTCATCCCGAACCCCTGGCGGATCGGGACGCCCTTCGCGTGCCAGCGCCGGATGAGGGGCTCGGGCATGGCCTCGCCCCCCACGATGGCATAGCGGACCGTCTCGAACGATGTATCCTCGAACCGGGGATGGTCGGCCAGCATCCGGAGCATGGTGGGCACGCCCCACAGGATCGTGATGCCGGCCTCGTCACAGAGCCGGAGGATCCGCTCCGGGTCGAAACCGTCGAGCAGGTACGTATGACCGCCTTTGAACAGGAAGGGCGTCAGCAGCACGTTCCAGCCGCCCGTATGGTAGAACGGCGCTGCGTTGAAGGAGACGTCCCGACCCGTCAGGTCCAGCCGGTGGATGGTGTTGAAGGCGTTCCAGGCGATCATGCCGTGCGTGATGAGCGCACCTTTCGGGCGGCCCGTCGTGCCGGAGGTGTAGAGGATCATGAGCGGATCGTCCAGGCCGATCGACGGCCGCGCTCCGAGGCGGGCCCCGGAAGCGGCCCACGTGCGGAGCGTCTCCAGCGGAAGCAAGGTCTCGGTGCCCAGCTTCCGGGCCGTGCCGGCGTACGCGGCGTCGTAGACCAGCAGCGCCGGTGCGCTGTCCGCTACCTGATAGGCCAGTTCGGGCACGGCCAGCCGGTAATTCAGCGGCACCAGGATCCAGCCCGCCTTCTGGCAGGCCACGAACAGCAGTACGTGCTCGGGCCGGTTTTCCGCCAGGATCGCGACGCGATCGCCTTTCCGCAGGCCGAAGCGGTCCGCGAGGGCGGCGGCCAGGGCTTCGCCTTCCTCGTGCAGCCGGGCAAAGGTCCAGGTGGTGCCGTCCGGCACCCAGGTGAGGGCCGGGCGGTCCGGCCCGTACAGCGCGTTGCGCTCCAGCCAGTCGGTGCGGATGAAGGGGGGCCTCGTCATGTCGCCGGTTGCGCTGCTTTTTTCTGCGTCCACCGGCCCAGCAGGGCGACGGCCGTGCTGCCCAGCACGGCCCAGGTGGCAGGGACGGCCGGGTTGTTCCAGTAGGGGCCGAGCTGTCCGTAGTAGATGCCGAAGTGGATGACCAGCGCAGACAGCGCCGCCGCCACCACCACCCGCGGCCGGAGCGCGACGCCCAGCACCCCCATCAACACCGGCGCGAACGTGGCGGCAAACAGCGCATAGACGCCATTCTGCGCCAGAATCGCCACCGAGAGGGCCGGTGTGAGCTGGTCGTAGCCGAGCACGAACAGCACGGGGGCCAGCACCACCAGCGTGAGCTTGCCCAGCCGGAGTGCCCGCCGCTCGGCCACCTCGGGCGCGATGCCCCGGAGCAGGGCCCAGGACCGGTACAGGTCGTTGGCGACGATGGCCGCCAGCGCCACCATCAGCCCCTCCAGCGTCGAGTAGCCGGCCGCCAGCAGCCCGATGGTGATCAGGCCGCGCACGACGGGTCCGAAGCGCTCGACCAGGTAGGTCGGGATGACCGCATCGGCCACCAGCCCGGCGTCCGGCATCAGCAGCCGGGCGTACAACCCGGTCAGCAGCACCGAGAAAAAGACGAACGCCACGCCGAAGCCGACCAGCAGGTAGCGCCCCACGTCGGCCTCCGAGCGCAGGTAGAGCGCCTTCGAGAGCAGGTGCGGCTGGGTGATGACGGCCACGCCGACCACGAAGTTGGCCACGAACACTTCGAACAAACTGCGAAACAGGAGGCTCTCGGGGTTGACCGGACGCGCCAGGTTCGGGTCGATGGCGGCCAGCCGCGCCAGCAGGCCGGACAGGCCGCCTTCCCAGTAGGCCAGCCCCGACCCGATCAGCAGCACGGCCACGACCAGCATGATCAGCGCCTGCGCCGTGTTCGTCAGCGTGTGCGCGCCCGCGCCGCCCAGCAGCAGGTACACCAGCGGGATGGCGATGGTCAGCACCAGCGCCACGACCAGCCCGATGCCCAGCACGCTGGCGAGCACCCGGGCCAGCCCCACCACGATCAGGATCATGAACGTGACGAGCAGCAGGCTCAGCAGCGCGTAGAGGACACCGAGGCGCCGGTCGCCGAAACGGGTTGCGATCCATTGCGGTAGCGTCAGGGCGGCATGACGGTCGCCCAGTTGACGGAAGCGGCGGCTCAGCACGATCAGGCCCACCAGGATGCCCAGCGGTGTGGCGAGGCCGTAGCCCAGGTAACCCGCCCAGCCGTAGAGGTAGACCAGCCCCGGGTTGATCACGAAGGTGGCCGCGCTGGTCAGGTTGGCCGCCAGCGAGAGCCCCACCATCACCGGGCTGACGGTGCGGCTTCCGACGGAGAAGCCTGCCAGCCCCCGCGCCCCGCGCATCCCCAGCAGGGCCGCGCCCCCCACCAGCAGCAGGTAGGCCAGAAAAAATCCCCAGCCGATGGTATGGTCCGTCAGCATGGCTTGCCCCTCAGGTGTCGTAGGCCCAGCGGAGCGCCATGGCCGCCAGCGCTGCGCCGCCGCCCGAAGCGATCAGGTACACCAGGTCGCCGCGTCGCAGGCGGTGCGCGCGGGCCGCGTCGGCCAGCACCATCGGGATGCAGGCGCTGCCCGTGTACCCGAAGCGATCCATCACGTAATGGGTGCGCGTCTCCGGCAGACCCAGCGTCTCCAGCGTCTCCCGGATGCTGAGTACGTTGATCTGGGTGAAGAACAGGTGGTCGACCGCTTCCGGCTGCACGCCCAATTCGTCCGAGAGCCGGCGCACCAGACGCGTCCAGTGGTCTACGTTGTACGTTTTGGGAAATTTCTGGCGGAAGGACAGCACCTGGTGGCCGTTCGGGGCGCAGGCGCCGCCGGCGTAGATGCCCATGTGGCCGTGGTACTGTCCCTCCGCCTCCAGCCGGGACAGCAGGATGCCGGGCTCGTCGCCGGTGGCGGGGGCCAGCACCACGGCTCCGGCACCGTCGGCAAACAGCGTGGCGATGTTGCGCTGCGAGAAGTCGAGGAACCGGCTCATCAGGTAGCCGCCGGCCACCAGCACCGGCCCGACCCCGTCCTCGACAAACCGACGCCCGATGTCGAGCGCCGTCACGAAGCCGGCGCAGGCGGCGTTGACGTCGAACGTGCCGGCGCGTCGCGCCTCGAGCTTGTGCTGCACCACCGTGGCCGTGGCCGGCGACAGATAGTCCGGCGTGTCGGTTGCTACGATGATCAGCGCCAGGTCCTCCGGCGTCATACCGGCCTCCGCCAGCGCCGCCCGGGCCGCTTCTACCACCAGGTCCGACGTCGTCTGCCTGTCGCCGGCATATCGCCGCTCCCGGATGTTTCGCTGGGTGCGGAGGAAGCTATCGACGTCTTCGCCGTAGTAGTCGTTGAAGTAGGCGTTCGTCACCACCCGCGGCGGTGCGTACATCCCGGTTCCAATGATCTGTGCTCGTGCCATTCCGCTACAGCGTTAGCCCTCCATCCACGTTGAGCACCGCGCCCGTGATGAACGAGGCCTCGTCCGATGCCAGAAACAGGTAAGCGCGGGCCACCTCGTCGGGACGCCCCAGGCGCCCGAGCGGCGTGCGCGCCCGCACGGCATCGAGCACCTTCTCCGGCACCTGTTGCGTCATGTCGGTCTCGATGAACCCGGGCGCCACCGCATTGACCCGGATGCCGCGTCGCCCCAGCTCCCGTGCCCAGGTTTTCGTCATCCCGATCACGCCGGCTTTCGTGGCCACGTAGTTCGTCTGCCCGAAGTTGCCGGCATGGGCCACCACGGACGAAGCGTTCAGGATGCACCCGCGCTCCTGCGCCTCCATGTAGGGCAGCACGGCCTTTGTGCACAGGAAGACGCCGGTCAGGTTGACCTCGACGACGGCCCGGAATTGCTCCGGCGTCATCTTGCGGAGCGTGGCGTCCTGCGTGATGCCCGCGTTGTTGACCAGGATGTCGATGCGGCCAAAGCGGTCGGCCGTCTCGCGGGCCATACGCTCGGTATCCTCGGGCCGGGTCACGTCCACCGGGAGCGCCAGCGCGCGGGCGCCCTCGGCCTGCAAGGTGCCAGCGAGGGCTTCTGCCGCCTCGCGGTCCCGGTCGGCCACCACCACGGCCGCCCCCTCGCGGGCGAACAGCGTCGCCGTGGCCCGGCCGATGCCGCGGGCGCCGCCCGTCACGATGGCCATCTTATCTGCCAGTTTCCCCATGATTAGAACCGCAATCCCGGAAGGTGATAGGTGAGGCCGAACCAGACGAAACGGCCGCGTACGGGCGCGCCCAGCGCGTCGTATCCCGCCTCGTCGAGCAGGTTCGAGATGCTGAGCGTCAGGTCCAGGCCGGTGCGAGGAACCTTGTAGCCCAGCGTCAGGTCCAGCACCGTGCGGGCCGGCACCTCGCCGTCGGGCAGCAGGGTCTCGCTGTTCCAGTAGCCCGACACGAAGCGGTAGGCGCTCTGGTAGCGGGCGCTCAGGCTGACGAAGTAGCCCTGCAGGCCCACGTTGCGGACGGTCACGTTGCCCTTGAGCTTGGTCTCGGGCACATTGAGCGGCAGCTCGGTCTGCCCGGCCGCCTCGGTGAAGCTGCGGAGCGAGATGAGCGAGACGCTGCCCGAGAGGGTGACGTAGGGCGAGGGATACAGCGTCAGCCCGGCATCCAGCCCGGCCACCTGCGCCCGGCCAAAGTTCAGGTAGGTCAGCAGGCCGTTGAAGGCGGCGTCGGAGGCGGGGGCAACCACCGGCGTGGTGCCGTCGGCCTCGTAGGCGATCTGGGTGAAGCCGTCGGCCACCAGCGTCAGCGGGCTTATGAAGTTACGATACCAGGAGTAATAGCCCACCACATCCACGAACGCCCGGCTGCCGAAGGCGCCTTTGTAGCCCAGCTCCAGCGCGTCGACCTGCTCCGGCTCCAGCCCATCGACCCGGCTCACCACCTGCCCGGCCGGGTCCTTGATCACATAGCCGTCCCGGTTGCCGAAGGCGTTGACGTAGTAGCCGGGGGCCAGGTCGAAGCGGCGGATGGGAATGAACAGATAGTTCTCCAGGATGGTGGGACTTTTGAAGGCGCGGTTGTAGCCGACGCGGACGTTGTGGCCGGGGAGGGCCGTGTAGACCAGCGCCGCCTTGGGGCTGAACTGGGTGCTGTAGTTCGAGTGGCCGTCCAGGCGGGCGGCCGTCACCAGGCGGAGGCGGTCCGGCACCAGGCGCAGGTCGAGCTGTGCGTAGCCGCCCACCTCGGTCGCGCTCAGGTCTTCGCCGCCCGCGTCGGCCAGGAACGTCCCGTCGGAGTCGGGCCGGTAACGCCGCATCTGCAGACCGGTGACGACGCGCCCCTGCAGGAAGGGCAGGTCGTGCCGGTACTGGACCTCGCCGTCGAGCAGCGCCCCGCGATCGACGAACATACTGGCCCGGCGGAGAGCATCCAGGTCCACCTGCTCCAGGGGCACGCCGGCCGCCACCTGCGCAGCCGCCGCCTGCACCACGGCGTTGAGCTGGTACGTCTTGCCGGCATCGTTCTTCGTGTGGGTGAACTGGGCGTACCAGTGGGGGTGACTCACCTGCACGGTCTGGTAGAGCACCTCCCAGCCGCGGATGTGGTTACGCCCGTTGTTGGTCAGGCCGAAGTTGTCGTTGGTCGAATAGCCGGCCCCGCCCTGGGCCTGCCACGCGCCGAGCCGGTAGTACAGGAACCCTTCCAGCTTGGCCGAGCGGATGTGGTAACCGTCGAGGTCCCGCAGCACGTCGCCCTCGTAGATCGACGTGCCGTAGTCGTGCAGCCCTTCCTCGCGGCTCGGCTCGAAGTCGTCGGCCTCCAGGTATTGCCCGGTGACCTTCCAGCCGAAGGCGCCGGCCGTGCCGGCCGCCCGGCCCGTCACGTCGATCAGCGAGCGCTCGCCGGTGCGGGCCGCCAGCGAGACGCCCGCCTCGTCCCAGGGGTCCTTGGTGATGACGTTCACCACGCCGGTGTGGGCGTTGGGGCCGTAGAGCGCCGAGGCCGGCCCGACGACCACCTCGATGGCCTTCACGTCCAGCGGAGCCGTCGGCAGGAAGTTACCCTGCGGCAGGCCCGTACCGGGCAGTTGGGCCATGCGGCCGTCGGTCATCGCCAGCATGCGCGTGTTGAACTGGCTGTTGAAGCCGCGGGCCGAGATCCCCTGCGCATTGATACCGGCGTCCACGAAGTCGATGCCTTTGAGGCCGGCCAGGGCCGAGAGGAAGGTGCCGCCGCCGGTGCGGGTCAGGTCGGCCGCCGTGATCGTCTCGATGGTGACCGGCGCATCGAGCAGCTTTTCCGACTGGCGCGTGCCGGTGACCACCACCTCGTCGGCTTCGAGGAGGACGGGGGACAGCGCCAGCGTCAGCCGGACCGGGGCCGTGCCCACGTCCACGGTTTCTGCCAGTGTCTGGAACCCCACGAACGAAACCTGGAGCACGTAGCGCCCGGGCGCCACCGGACCCAGGCGGAACGTGCCGTCCGGGCCGGTCGTGGTGCCCTGCTGCGTTGCCGGCAGGACGACGTTGGCGCCGGGCAACGGCGCGCCGCTGCCCGCTTCCTGCACCTGCCCCTCGATCCAGACCTGCTGTGCCAGGGCGAGCGGGCCTGCCAGCCAGGCCAGGCAGCATAGCCAGAGCAGTCGTTTCATGGCCACCTCCGTGTTTTTGTGATCTCGCCGTAAGAGGATGTCGTATAGCCTCAACGTTTGAAATTTTTCAAACGTGATGGTCAAAAAAAAGCGGTTCAGGGGGTCCGCGCCGCCTCCTCCAGGCTCGCCTGGACCTGCTCCCACTCCTGCGTGAAGCTCTCGTAGAACTGTTCCATGAGCCGGTAGAAGGCTTCCATGTGACGCAGCCGTCCGAGGGCTGCGTGGTAGGTGCTCTCCCCGGTGGCCTCCATCTCGCGCAGGAACTGCTCGGCCGTGCGCCGATTCTTGCGCACGGTCGCCAGGTTAAACTTGAAGTTGTTCAGGAAGAGGTCGGGGTGCGCCACGTAGTAGTCGCGGCGGTTCTCCGGGCCGTTGACCTTGCGCACCAGGCCGATGCTGGCCAGCTCCCGGATGGTGCTCGAGATGGGACCCTTGGACCGGTTGAGCATCGTGGCGATCTCGTCGAGCGAGAGCGGATCGGCCTGGGTCAGCAACAGCCCCACGATCAGCCCCTTCAGCCGCGCGAGGCCGTAGCGCTCGTAGATGTTGCCGAACTCTTCAACCAGGTCTCGCTGCAGGGGCGTCAGGGTGCGCTGCACGACAGGGAATTTTTGTTTTGTTTGAAAAAATTCAAACGAAAGGTAACGAAAGCCCTTCCGCCTGTCAAGAGCATGTGAAGCGAGGCGACCGATTCGGGCTTTTCGGCCACGATGGCGTGGCGCGCAGGCGCACACGTTTCCGCAACCGGCCCTTCGGCGTGAGCCGTCCTGAAACCCCGTCATTCCATGTTGGTATATTATCTCGAATTCGAGATAAACGAGGGCGGGATGCCGCTGGCCAACGGGACATACGATCCGGCGCTGAAGCTGTGGGTGGTGCTGAACCGTGTCGTCCGCAGCATCGCGGAACCGTTGCGCCGGCAGGTCGAGGCGCACGGGCTCAGCTTCACGGAGTTCGGGGTGCTCGAGGTGCTTCTGCACAAGGGGCCCCTGCCCATCGGGGAGATCGGCGGGCACCTGCTGCTCGGCAGCGGCAGCATGACCTACGTCATCGACAAGCTGGAGCGGCGCGGCCTGCTCGAACGCCGCGCCTGCGAAGCGGACCGCCGCATCGTCTTTGCCGCGCTCACCCCGGCCGGAGAGGCCCTCATCACGCCGGTCTTCGACGAGCACCGGCAGCTCGTGCATCGCCTCATGGCCGGGCTGAACGCCTCGGAACAGCAGGCCGCCATCGACCTGCTCAAGCGCCTCGGACGGCACGCACAGCAGGTCGCCGCAGCGGTTTCCTGACCCCGTCGTTTCGACGCTCCCCCGGCCCGTTTTCTCGTGCACAAATACTTGTTCAACCAAACAAATGACCGAGCCATGTCCAACCGCATCACCTACGCCATCGACCCGTCGCACTCGCGGCTGGGGTTCACCGTCCGTCACATGGGCTTCGCCAAGGTACGCGGGGCCTTCGAAAAGTTCGAGGGCACGATCTCGATGGAAGACGACGACCTCGCCACGCTGGCGGCCGAGGTGACCATCGAGGCGGCCTCCATCAACACGCACGACAACCAGCGGGACGAGCACCTGCGCTCGGCCGACTTTTTCGACGTGGAGAAGTACCCGCAGATCACCTTCCGCAGCACCGGCATGAAGGACGTGTCGGGCACGTCGTTCACGCTCGTGGGTGCGTTGACGATCCACGGCGTCACGCGCACGGTGGAGATCGAGGGGGCCCTCACGGGCAAGGGCCGCGACCCGTGGGGCAACAACCGCGTCGGCTTCGAGGGTCGTACCACCATCAACCGGAAGGATTTCGGGCTGACGTGGAACGCAGTGCTCGAGACCGGCGGGGTGCTCGTCAGCGAGGACGTGCAGCTCGAGCTGGAGGTCGAGGCCGTCGAGCAGGTGCCCGAGACGGCCTGACGTTCCGCGCCCCCGGTCTCCGGGCGGACGCGGCGGGGAGCGTCCGCCCGGAGATGCACCGGGGCCCTGGCGTTCAGGCGCGGCCGCGGAGCATACCGTGCCAGTACAGGTTCGGCAGCGCGTACAGCTTCAGCGCGTACATGCTGTAGCGCTCCTGGGTCGTGTCGAAGGGAAAGGAAGGCACCGGCCTGTTATCGTAGTCGAACTCGGCCAGCACCAGCTTGCCGTAGCCGGTCACGAGCGGGCAGGAGGCATAGCCGTGGTACGTCTTGGGCTGGTCGAGGGCGCCGGTGGCGCGGAACTGCAGCAGGTTGTGCACCACCGTGGGCGCCTGCTTGCGCACGGCCGCGCCCGTCTTGGCGTTGGGCGTGCCGGCGGCGTCTCCCAGGCCGAAGACGTTCGGGTAGCGCGTGTGCTGGAGGGTGTACTTGTCCACGTCCACCCAGCCGGCCTCGTTGGCCAGCGGGCTCTGCTTGATGAAGTCGGGCGCGCTCTGCGGCGGGGTCACGTGGATCATGTCGAAGCCGACCACCTTCTCCGACGTGTTGCCCGCCTCGTCGGTGACGCGGAAGACGGCCTCCTGCTGCGGCCCGCGCACCTCGATCAGCTCGTGCTTGAGGTTGAACGTGATGCCGTACCGGGCGATGACTTTCTCCAGCGTCCGGGCGAATTCTTTCACGCCGAAGACCACCGCGCCAGGCGACATGAACTGGATGTCAGTCTGATCGAGCAGCCCCTTGCGGCGCAGGTGGTCGGCCGCCAGGTACATGATCTTCTGCGGGGCGCCGCCGCACTTGATGGGGGTGGCCGGCTGGGTGAACAGCGCCCGCCCGCCCTTCAGATTGCGGAGCGTCTCCCAGGTGTACGAGACGGTGTCGTAGCTGTAGTTGCTGCACACGCCGTGGGAGCCCAGCGCTTCTTTCAGCCCGGGGATCTTGTGCCAGTCGAGCTGGATGCCGGGCGCTACGACGAGGTAATCGTACCCGATGGTTCGCCCGTCGCGCGTGGTGACGGTGTTGTTGTCCGGGTCGAAGGCCGTCACGGCGTCCTGGATCCAGGTGACGCCGTCGGGGATGTAGTCGGCCTCGTCGCGCTCGGAGACCTCGCGGGGCACCACCCCGCCGCCGACGAGCGTCCAGATGGGCTGGTAGTAGTGCTTCTCGGAGGGTTCGATGAGGCCGACCTCGACGGGGTCGGGCTGGTTGCGGAGCTGGGCGGCCACGGTGAGGCCGGCCGTGCCGCCGCCGACGATGAGAACGTGATAGTGGTCTTTCATGGCGATCCCGGGAATGGGTTGGTTGTCAGGGAGGACGGGCTGCGCTACGGGTCAGCCCTTGCGGCGCAGCGCCCGGCCGAAGGCGCGGGCAAACTGGAGGCCGAAGGCCAGCGCCCGCTGGATGTCGGCGTCGCGGAGGGCGCGGAGCAGGCCGAAGGGGCCGAGGCGGGGCGGGGTGGCCGGGGTGGTGGCCGAGGCTTCGGCCAGGGCCAGCGTGGCCGACCCGGCCAGCGTGCCCGCCCGCTTCAGGGTCTCGTCCAGGTCGACGCCGCGCTCCCGGGCGCGGGCGGCGGCCTCGTCGGCGATGTCGACGAACATAGCGGCCATGCCGGGGGCCTGGTCGGCCAGCGCCAGGAGCGCTTCGAGCCGGTCCATGCGGTCGAGGAGCTGCTTGAGGACGCGCGTCGTCTCGGGGGCCGTCAGCCGCTCGACGAGGTCGAGGGCGTCGTGCAGGCGCTGGTCCAGGTCTACGCCGCGTTCCTGGGCGCGGGCGGCGGCCTCGTCGGCGATGTCGACGAACATAGCGGCCATGCCCGGGGCCTGCGTGGCGGCGGTCTCGGCGGCCGCGAGGGCCCGGTCGAGCACGTCGAGGCGGTCGAGGAGCCGGTTCAGGGCCGCCGCCGTCTCGGGCTCGTGAAGGCGGGCCTGCAACGTGGCCGCGCCGTCGGGTTGCGTCGGTTCCATGGCGTTTCGGCAGGATCGGGACGAGGTCGGGTTCAACATAAAGAGGCCCGGGCGGGCCTTTCCGTGACGTTGTCACGCGGGCACCGCCGCGGCGTGGCCGGACGACGGGCGCCGGAGAGGGAGTATACACGCCCCCGGCCCGGCGCATCGACAGGCAAAACGGGGCAAGCGGTGTAGGGGAATCCCCGGCAGGGGCCGTCGGTTCACCGCCCGAAAGGCTTGTCCGGGAGGCGATAGGCTTCCTTCACGGGCTTGAGCGGGCGCTTGAGCCAGTAGGGGCGGCGGGTGCCGTCGGGGCTGTGGTCGAGGGCCGAGCGCGTCAGGGCCAGCCACTCGCGGTAGACGGCCATCGAGCGGTTGGTGTCCACGAAGACGTCGCCGTGGCGGTCGTCCGGCCCGGCCTTGCGGACGCTGACGGCCTTCTGGAGCCAGCAGTGCGCCCCGCTGACGGGGTCGGGGTGGACGCCGTGGGTCAGGTTCTGGTGCACGCCCACGTCCTTCCACCAGATGCGCTCGGTGTCGGCGTCCCACGACCGGAAGGCGGTGGCGCCGTGGAGCACCTCCAGGTTGTGACGCCCCCCGCCTTCGTCGTGCAGGCGCACCAGGTTCGAGGCGCCCCGGTTGACGCCCATCCCCTCCTGCAGCCGCCAGCGGCCCAGGTGGTGGCTCATGGCGATGACGCCGGGCTTGATGCCCTCGGTCACCCACACCCGGTCGACGAAGTAGCCGATCTCGGTCTCGACGCGCACCAGGTCGCCGCTCTCCACGCCGAGCCGTTCGGCGTCGGAGGGGTGCATCCACACGGGGTTCTTGTGGCTGATCTCGTAGAGCCACTTGGCGTTGGCCGAGCGCGTGTGGATGAGCGTGGGCAGGCGGAAGTTGGGCAGCAGCAGCATCTCGCCCTTCGCCCGGTCGATGCGGTCGGGGTGGACGTGGCTCTGGAGGGGCCACGGGATGGTGTAGTCGCGCTCCTTCCAGCCCCAGGCGTGGAGCGTCTCGGAGAAGAGCTCGAGGCGGCGGCTGGGGGTGGTGAAGCCCGCCTTCGGGACGCCGTCGACGACCACGCCGACGACCTCCTCGCCCCGCCGGAGCCGCCCCAGGGCGTCGGCCGTGGCATCGGCGGCCTCGACGGGCCGGTCGTACGGCGCGTAGTTCTCGCGTGTGACTTCGAAGGCGCCGTACTTGCGCATGTAGGCGAGCGGCGTCAGGCCCTCGGCGGCGGCGGCCTCGGGCAGCCCCGGCACGCTGTTCTCGAAGATCCACCGGTAATACTCTTCCACGGTGATGATCTCGCCGGGCCGGTACGGGCTCTCGAAGTGCTTGCGGATGCCCAGGCTGCCGTCAGGGTCCATGCGGGCGGAGAGCTCGATCCAGAACTCGTTCTCCTCCCACACCTCGCCGGGGTTGGCCTCGTAGGTGAAGCGCACCTTCTTGCCCAGCCGCTCCAGGGCCACGCGGCGCACGGGCTGCCGGAAGGCGATCCACTGGCCGGCGTGCGTCTCCTGGCTCATCAGGTCGTGCCGCTCGCCGGCGTGGCCCATGGGCAGCACGTAGTCGGCAAACCAGGCGCTCTCGTTCCAGGTGGGCGTCAGCGCCACGTGGCATCGGATCTTCTCCTCGTCGCGGAGGGCCTTCAGCCACATGAACCCGTCGGGGTTGATCCACATCGGGTTGTAGACGCGGGTGAAGTAGACGTCGACGGTGCCGCGTCCTTCCTCCAGGAAGTGGGGCAGGAGGAAGCTCATCTCGTAGTGCGCCAGCGGCCACTCGTGGGGCAGGTGCAGCTCGTTCCACGCGTTGAAGGGCGGGGGCTGGTCGAAGGGCTTCGGGACGAACTTGTTCCACGCATTGCCGGAGGTGCCGCCGCGCACGCCCACCGAGCCGGTGAGCACGTTCAGGAAGAAGAGGGCGCGGGTGACCTGCCAGCCGCCCAGGTTGCCGATGCTGGCGCTGCGCCAGTTGTGGGCGGCCAGCCGCCCCTGGCAGTCGGCCACGTAGTCGGCGGCCTGGCGGATGCGGTCCTCGGGCACCTGGGCCTCGGCGGCGGCCCGGGCAAAGGTGAAGCGGCCGTAGAGGTGCTTCAGGAGCCGGTCGAACAGGTCGAAGGCGGCGTCGCCGGCGTCGATCGTGGCCTGCTGGATCTCGTGCTTCAGCGCGTCGTCGTCCACGGCCAGCCGGCCCTCGGCCACGGCCCGGAGCGTCTCGCGCCAGTTGACCCAGCGGCGGACGAACGCCCGGTCGTAGCGGCCGGTCTGGATCAGGTGGTTGGCGATGGCGAGCAGGACGGTGGTCTCGCTGCCGGGCCAGGTGGGCAGCCACACGTCGCTCTTCGAGGCGGTGTTCGAGAGGCGGGGGTCGAAGGTGATGAGCCTGGCGCCCTGCTGCATGGCCTCCATGATGCGCTGGGCGTGGGGGTTGAAGTAGTGGCCCGTCTCGAGGTGGCTGGAGATGAGGAGGATGGTGCGGGCGTGGGCATAGTCGGGGCTGGGGCGGTCGAAGCCGGCCCACAGGTAATAGCCGAGGCGGGCGCTGGCCGAGCAGATGTTGGTGTGGCTGTTGTGACCGTCGACGCCCCAGGCCTGGATGACGCGGTTGGTGTAGCCGTCCTCGCCGGGCCGCCCGACGTGGTACATGATGCCGTCGCGGCGGCGCAGGCGGCTCTCGCGCATCTTCGCGCCGATCTCTTCGAGGGCCTGCTCCCACGAGATGCGTTTCCACCGCCCCGCGCCGCGCGCCCCGACGCGCTTGAGGGGGTAGAGGATCCGCTCGGGGTCGTACGTCTGGTTGATGGTGGCCGGCCCCTTGGCACAGTTGCGCCCCCGGCTGCCCGGGTGCTTCGGGTTGCCCTCGAACTTGCGGATGTCGAGCGTCTCGCGGTCCACGTAGGCCAGCAGGCCGCAGGCGCTCTCGCAGTTGAAGCAGACGGTGGGCACGAGCGTGTAGCGGCGGGCCACCCGGCGCGGCCAGGCCTTGCCGTCCCACTCCACCCAGTCGTCCCACCGCTCCGGGGGCGGGTACTGGCTCAGACGCCCGTCCGGGTGGACGACCGTGGTCAGCTTCTCGGGGGCTGCGTCGGTCTCAGCAAAGGCCGGCGGGCCGAAGGAGGTGTCGAGGTCGGAGGACATGGCGGTTCGGGGTGATTGGGTGAAGGGTGTCTGGGTGTTTGGGTGTCTGGGTGGGTGGCTGGGTGGATGGGCGGAGGGTCCATGGATCGGCGTGCTGGATCAGGTGGACGAGTAGTAGCTCCCGGTAACGTTGAACGCTTCCCATGGGAAAAACCCGATCCGTGTCGCTTGTATTTTGTCCACGCTCCACGCTCCTCCCTCCACTCACCATTCTTACGAGTTCGGTATTTCCTGCGGGGCCATCACGAAGGCGTATTCGTAGGCGTAGAGGCCGGCGAGGCTGAGCAGCCCGGCCAGGCCGGCGGTCACCGGCTCGCCGGCGGCCAGCAGGGCCAGGGGGATCAGGTGGCCGGCCGTCACGCTCCAGAGCCAGAAGTGGTGGCGGTAGCGCCCGTGGCGGATGGCGTGGGCGGCGCGGGCCGCGGCCTCGGAGGCGTGCGGCATCCCGAACTCGCCGGTGAAGGTCACCAGCAGGTCGAGGCCGAGGGCCACGCCGAAGGCGAGGCGGGCGGTGTGGGCCAGGCCGGCGGGGAAGGGAAGGAACACGTCGAGCACGAGCAGGGCCGCCCCCCCGGCGACGAAGGCCTGTACGAGCAGGTGCAGGGGCAGCAGGGTACTCTGCCAGAGGTCGCGCCCCTCGGCCTGCCCGAACAGGAACGCCGTGTAGACGGCCGTGCCGAAGGCCAGCGGCAGGCCGGCCCACAGGAGCCAGGGGCGCGCGGCGTCGGCCACGGCGGCATCCAGCCACCCCAGCCAGGCGCCGGCCTCGAGGATCCACCACAGCCCCGTCACCACGCTGAAGCCCACCAGCAGGAACGCCCCGCGCACCAGCCAGCTCTTCCATTGCGGCCGCGTCAGGATGCGGAGGAAGCGCTCCGGGCGCTCGAGGTCGTAGACGAGCAGCCCGGTGGTGAGGCCCAGGAACAGCAGGGCCACCAGCCCGCCGGCCACGAACGCCGGCGCGTCGAAGGCGAACAGCCCCAGCCCCGCGCCCAGGCTCAGCAGCATGAACACGCCGGCGGCGATGGCCTTGGTGACCAGGTAGGCGGGCACCGGCCAGTGCCACGGGATCTTGTGCTGGGCGTTGTAGGCCACCTGCACCATGTGGTCGGCCATGCGCCCGTCGCCGATCAGGAGGGCGCCGGGCTCCGGCACCCCCTGCGCCCCCGGCGTGCGGATGGGTGTGCCCTTCGCGGCCCGTCGCGCCGGCGGGGCGGACGGCGCGGGCGAGGCCGGCGGGGCGTCGTGCCCGTCG